>NZ_JBSVXS010000067.1:0-31287 GCF_054070155.1 Pseudomonas sp. SDT291_1_S447 | reverse complement strand
ATTCAACACTAATGCTGACTGACACACCGCCATCGCGAGCAGGCTCACTCCTACAGGGGGTATTGCGATGTTTTTAAGCGGGCGTATCGAGATTCAGGTGCAGGTTGTCGATCAACCGCGTAGTGCCGAGGAACGCCGCCACCAGAATCACCAGATCACGGTCTTCAGCCGTCGCCGGACGCAGGGTCAGGGCATGGCGGATTTCCAGGTAGTCCGGGCGCAGACCTGCGGATTCAAGCTGCTGCAACTGGGCAGCGATCAGCGCCGGGAAGTCGCGTTCACCTTGCTTGATCGACTCGGCAATGTTGCTCAGCGAGCGATAAACCACCGGCGCCACCGCACGTTGTTCTTCGCTGAGGAAGCCATTGCGCGATGACAGCGCCAGGCCATCGGCGGCGCGTACGGTCGGCTCGCCGATGATCTGGATCGGCATGTTCAGGTCATGCACCAGCGCACGGATCACCGCCAGTTGCTGATAATCCTTCTGGCCGAAAATCGCCAGATCCGGCTGGACCATGTTGAACAGTTTGCTGACGACAGTCGCCACACCTTCGAAGTGCCCCGGACGGCTGGCGCCGCACAGGCCTTCGGACAATTGCGGCACGCTGACCCGGGTCTGCCCGGCCATGCCGTCGGGGTACATTTCTTCGACAGTTGGCGCGAACAGTAGAGAGCAGCCCGCTTCCAGCAGTTTTTCCTGGTCCGCCGCCAACGTGCGCGGGTATTTGTCGAGGTCTTCGCCGGCGCCGAATTGCAGTGGGTTGACGAAAATGCTCGCGACCACGAAATCCACCCGTTGGGTGGCTTTGGTGATCAGTGCAACGTGACCGCTGTGCAGGTTGCCCATGGTCGGCACGAAGCCGATGCGCTTGCCTTCGCTGCGGGCGCGGGCTACAGCGGCGCGCAGTTCGCGTACGGTTTTGACGGTGTTCATGCGGAGAATCCGTGTTCGATGCCAGGGAACGTGGTGGCTTTGACTTCGTTGACGTAAGCCTTCAGCGCAGACTGGATACTGTCCTGACCGTGCATGAAATTCTTCACGAACTTCGGCACGCGACCAGTGATCGACAGGCCGAGCATGTCGTGCAGCACCAATACCTGACCGTCGGTGGCGTTACCGGCACCGATGCCGATCACCGGGATCTTCACGGCCTGGCTGATTTCAGCGGCCAGTTCGCTCGGTACGCATTCGAGCAGCAGCATCGCCGCGCCGGCCTGCTCCAGCGAGATCGCATCAGCACGCATCTGCCGCGCCTGGTTTTCGTTGCGGCCCTGAACTTTATAGCCGCCGAGAATGTTCACCGCTTGTGGAGTCAGGCCCATGTGCGCGCAAACTGGTACACCGCGTTCGGCGAGCAGACGGATCGATTCGGCGAGCCACAGCTGACCTTCGACCTTGACCATGTGCGCACCGGCCTGCATCAGCATGGCGCTGTTAGTCATGGTTTGTTCAAGGGTGGCGTTGGCCATGAACGGCAGGTCGGCGAGGATCAGGGCATCGCTGTTGCCGCGTTTGACACAAGCGGTGTGGTAGGCCATTTCTGCGGTGGTCACCGGCAACGTGCTGTCGTGACCTTGCAGGACCATGCCGAGGGAGTCGCCCACCAGCAGCACTTCGACACCGGCCTCGTTGCAGGCGTGGGCGAAGGTCGCGTCATAGCAGGTCAGCATGGTGATCTTTTCACCTTTCTGCTTGAGGCTCTGGAGCGTGGTCAGGGTGATGGCTGGCATGTAAAAAATCCTCGTTCAGGCGCTCTGGAAACTACTGCGAGTAACGCGCGTGATTCTTCATCTACTCAGGCGCACGCTCTTTTGTCGTGCTTATAAGGCCTGGATTGCGCCCGTATGTGCCGTGTTGGCGGCAGCGGGACGCCTATAGTCGTGATGAGCCAACAGGAAGTCAATTGCGTGTGTTACCGCATTGTTACGAGGGGAGTGTTACCGGCGTTACTGATGCGATTCAGCGGCGCGGCGGGGCTGATTCGAGGAATTTTTGTCCGACAAAATCCAGCGTATGCAATAGACCAATGTGGGAGCGAGCTTGCTCGCGAAAGCGGTGGATCAGCCAACACAGTGTTGAATGACACACCGATTTCGCGAGCAAGCTCGCTCCCACAGGGGATTGCAATCAGTCTGTCGGGAGGCGTTCCAGACCGACGAACGGGCAGGCTGCCAGCAGGTCGGGGAGGCTGCGGCCGTCGGCAAGACGTAGATCCGGCGGAGCCAGCTCGGCGAGCGGATAGAGCACGAACGCGCGTTCCTGAATCTGGTAATGCGGGACTTTCAGGCGTGGTTCGTCGATCAGTCGATCGCCGAACAGCAGAATATCCAGATCCAGCGTACGTGGGCCCCAGCGTTCGAGGCGTTCGCGACCTTGGTCATTCTCGATGGCTTGCAATGCATCGAGCAGTTCCAGTGGGGCGAGCGAGCTGTCGAGCGCCGCGACCGCGTTGGTGTAACGCGGTTGGCCCGGCAGCAACGAGTCGCTTTGATAGAAGGCAGAAACGCCGGCGAGTGTGGTCTGCGGCAATTGCCCCAGCGCCTCGACGGCGCTGTGCAATTGTTCGGCCGGGTCAGCGAGGTTGCTGCCCATGCCGATGTAGATGCGTTCCATGCGTTTACTCGCCTGTCGAAGCGCTCGGTGCGCCGGCGCGTTTGCGCTTGGAACCGCTGCTGCGGCGACGTTTGCGTGGTGCGCCGCTGGCGTCATCACCTTTGCCGCTGAGGTCGCGGATCATGTCGCGACGCTCGCTGTCGTTGGCGTCCTGATAGTCCGTCCACCATTCGCCCAGGCCATCCGTTTCCTCGCCAGCGCTTTCACGCAGTAACAGGAAGTCGTAACCGGCACGGAATCGCGGATTATCCAGCAACAGGTCGGCACGTTTGCCGCTGCGGCGTGGCAGACGTTCCTGCATGTCCCAGATCTCGCGGATCGGCATGGTGAAGCGTTTTGGAATCGCAATGCGCTGGCACTGCTCGGCGATCAGTTCGTGGGCGCCTTCCTGCATCGCCGGGATCGGCGGCATGCCGCGCTCTTGCAGGCGCAGCACGCGAGCCGGCAGTGCAGGCCACAGCAGCGCGGCAAACAGGAATGCCGGGGTCACCGGTTTGTTCTGTTTGATGCGCAAGTCGGTGTTGGTCAGCGCTTCGCTGATCAGCGTGTGGGTGTATTCCGGGTTGTGTTCCAGCGCGTCGGCACTGGCCGGGAACAGCGGGGCGAACAGTTGCAGATCGACCAGCATTTCGAAAGTGATCGCGCCGTGCCCCGAGAGGAACAGTTTGAGCACTTCTTCGAACAGACGCGCCGACGGGATCTCGCGCAGCATCGGCGCCAGTTCGCGGATCGGCTGCACGGTGTGCTTCTCGATGCCGAAGTTGAGCTTGGCGGCGAAACGCACGGCGCGCAGCATGCGCACCGGATCTTCCTGATAACGCTGCTTCGGGTCGCCGATCAGGCGGATCAGGTGATTGCGGATGTCGTGTACGCCATTGGCGTAGTCGAGGATGCGCTCGCTGACCGGATCGTAATACAGGGCGTTGATGGTGAAGTCGCGGCGTTGCGCGTCTTCTTCCAGGGTGCCGTAAACGTTATCGCGCAGAATCCGCCCGCTCTCGTTACGCGAAGACTGGTTGCTGTCTTCGTCGTCTTCGTTGATCGGGTGATTGGCGCGGAAGGTCGCGACTTCAATGATTTCGCGACCGAAATGGATGTGCACCAGTTTGAAGCGACGGCCGATGATCCGCGCATTGCGAAATTCGGCACGGACTTGCTCAGGCGTGGCGCTGGTGGCGACGTCGAAATCCTTGGGCGTGATGCCCAACAGCATGTCACGCACGCAACCGCCGACCAGATAAGCCTGGTAACCGGCACCTTGCAGGCGTTCGACGATATTAACCGCATAGCGGCTGAACTGCGTTTTCTGCAGCGAATGTTGGCCGCTGTTGAGCACTTCAGGGGTGCTGCGGATGTGTTGCGTACGACGCACGGGAGTTCGGAATGACTGGAACAACTTCTTCAGCATGGGATGCACTGTTTGAAGGAATGTTCGGCCATACCAAAGAATGACCGCATGATGGGCGCAGATTCTAGCATTTAGTCGGGGGATGGTGTAGGACACGGCCGATTTGAGCTGCAAGCCGCAGGCTACAGGCATCGCGCGCGATAAAAACGGGGGATTTTGTAGCGGGGGAGAAACTACAAGGGGAGCCGAAGCTCCCCAAGAAGTAGTTGCGTGCTCTTTTTATTATTGATTCGGGCTTCTTGTTTTTGTTGAGTGCCCTCGCCACGAAGCTTTTCCTTCGTGACCCTCCCAATCGGGAGCCAAGAGCAAACGGATTGCTTTGGTCGCTGAATTGCAGTGATCTCTCGATCCAACCAGTACAGGCTCTGTCTTAGGACAGTTTTTGTTGTTCTCGGCCTGGTCGTGGGGCAAGCCCCAAATACAACGCCTCTCCAAAAGAATCAGTTAGCTGCGCCTCTCGCCGTCTTGTTTTTATTGTGCGTGAGTCGATTCGTCTTATTTTTATTGTCTTGTGCATTGCTTGTTATTGTTCTTGTACCAAACATATAGCAGGGGGCGTGCCAACTTTTGCGAAGCCCAATAAAACAAGGGGTTAGGTCGATATAACCGTTTTGGCGGGGCGAAAAAAAGCCGGGGTTTCGTTACCGATAACCCCGGCTTATGTTACGTGAATCGACTGAGGTAACAGTTTTTTCACCTCTTCAAGCGTTACCTGCACACTCGACAGGTAACGTTCAGCTCTCGCTGGCGACCCCGGTCTTGCGCCGTGGGATGCCCAGACGCTGACGGCGTTCCCACAGACATTTACGGCTGACGCCCAATTTGCGCGCCAGTTCGGTCTCAGTCATGTGGTCCTGATGCTCGAGGACGAAGTGCTGGAAGTAATCTTCCAGCGACAGGTCTTCGGTCGGCTCATGGCTGCTGTTGCTGGCGTTACCCGGCGTTTGTGGCGGCAGACCGATGAACTCGTCGTCTTCCAGATCGCTGAGTTCAATGTCGATGCCCAGCAGGTCGGCAGAGATTTCCGGGCTTTCGCTCAGAATCACCGCGCGCTCGACTGCGTTCTCCAGCTCTCGCACGTTACCCGGCCAGGAATAATGCCGGATCGCCTGTTCGGCATCCGCGGCAAATTTCAGGTCGGTACGGTTGATGCGTGCGCTCTGGCGAGCGAGGAAAGCCGTGGCGATTTCGTTGACGTCGGCACCGCGCTCGCGCAGGGCCGGCAGTTTCAGGGCGATCACGTGCAGGCGGTAATAAAGGTCTTCACGGAACTGGCCGATTTTCGCCAGGCTCTTCAGGTCCCGGTGAGTGGCCGCGATCAGGCGCACATCAACTTTCTGTGACTGCACGGAACCAACACGGCGAATTTCACCTTCCTGCAATACGCGCAGCAGACGCGCTTGGGCTTCCAGTGGCAGCTCACCGATCTCGTCGAGGAACAACGTGCCGCCGTCCGCCGCTTCGACCAGACCGGCGCGACCGGCGCTGGCGCCAGTGAATGCGCCTTTCTCGTGGCCGAACAATTCGGACTCGATCAGGCTTTCCGGAATGGCTGCGCAGTTCACCGAAATCATCGGTGCCTTGGCGCGTTTCGACAGGTTGTGCAGGGCGCGGGCCACCAGTTCTTTACCGGTGCCGGACTCGCCCTGGATCAACACATTGGAATCAGTCGGCGCGACTTTGCGGATCTTGCTGTACAGGTCCTGCATCGGTGGGCAGGAGCCGATGATGCCGATCTCGCCGTTGCTGTTGTCGACCGCGGATTTGCCGCTGCCGTTGGTCGTTTTCACGGCAACGGGCTCACCGGCAGCAGGAGTCGATTGACGATCACGCAGGATCCGCGCGACAGCCTGAAGCATTTCGTCGTGGTCGAAAGGCTTGGCGATGTAGTCCACCGCGCCCATCTTCATCGAGTCGACCGCCGAGCGCAGGCTGGCGTAACTGGTCATGATCAGCACCGGCGTGCCCTGGCCAAGCTTGATCAGCTCGGTGCCCGGAGCGCCCGGCAAACGCAGATCGCTGACGATCAGATCGAACGTAGGAATGGTGAAGCGTTCTTGTGCTTCCTGCACTGAACCGGCTTCGCTGACCTGATACTGGTTGCGTTCCAGCAGGCGGCGCAAGGCGGAGCGGATAATTGTTTCGTCTTCGACGATCAAAATGTGCGGCATTGATTCGATACTCTCGACGGTCTCAGTTCACAGCGGACGTCGCTTCGACATGACGCGGTAAGGTCACCCGGATACGGGTGCCGCGTTGGCTTTGTACATCAGCCGGGCTGTCGATGGTGATTTGTCCATAATGCTCTTCAACGATGGAATAGACCAGTGCAAGGCCCAGACCGGTGCCTTCGCCAGGATCCTTGGTGGTGAAGAAGGGTTCGAACAATCTATCCATGATGTTCTTCGGAATACCGCTGCCTTCGTCTTCGACGATCAGATCGACCGTGTGTTCGCCGGCTTCGCTCTTGACCCGTACCGCACTGTGCGGCGGCGAGGCGTCGCGGGCGTTGGAGAGCAAATTGATCAAGACCTGAGCGAGTCGCTGCGGATCGCCTTCGACCCAGTGATCGGGATCGCACAGGTTGTAGAACTGCACTTCGAAATTGCGTCGGTTCAGCGCCAGCAGGCCAATCGCATCCTGGGCCACTTCGGCCAGACAAACGGGCTCGTCACTGTGCTGATGGCTGCCGGCGTGGGCGAAGCTCATCAGTGACTGGACAATGCGCGAGACGCGTTTGGTCTGTTCGAGAATCTGCCCGCTGATTTCCGTCAGTTCGCCGTCGTCTTCGCGTTCTTCGCGCAGGTTTTGCGCAAGACAAGCGATGCCGGTGATCGGGTTGCCGATTTCGTGGGCTACACCGGCCGCAAGGCGACCAATGCTCGCCAGGCGTTCGGAGTGCACCAGTTTGTCTTCGAGCATCTGCGTTTCTGTCAGATCTTCGACCAGCAGAACCAAGCCACTGTTACCCGGTGCCAACGGCTCGTCGATTGCCGCTTTGTGCAGGTTCAGCCAGCGCGTCTGACCGTCGAGGGCCAGATGCTGTTTGTGCAAATGCTCGTCCGGCAGATCGATGAAACCTTGCAGCAGACCTTTCCACGGCTCGCCGATGGTACTCAGGCGCGAACCGACCACACGCTGCGCGGCGATCCCGGTGAGTTCTTCCATGGCCTTGTTCCACATCAGGATCTCTTGATCCTTGGCCAGCGAGCAGACGCCCATCGGCAGTTCCTGCAAGGTCTGGCGGTGGTAACGGCGCAGGGCATCGAGTTCGGCAGCCAGACCTGTGAGGCGCGAGTGGTAATCCTCGAGGCGGCTTTCGATGAAGTGGATGTCTTCGGTCACATAGTTTTCGCCGCCGGCCTTGTACGGCAGGAAGGTTTCGACCATGTCCTGCGCCACGCTCGGGCCCATCAGGCCGGAGAGGTTGGCTTCGATGCGATCGCGCAAACGGCGCAGGGCATACGGGCGGCGTTCGTCGAATGGCAGATAGAGGTCACGCAGCGCTTGCTCGACTTCCTTCTGCGCAGCCTTGGCACCCAACGGTTTCGCCAGTTGCGTGGCGAATTCCTGCGGCGAGGCGGCGTGCAATTCGCGGCGTTGCGGACGACGCACGTTATCCACAGCGCAGGCTTCAGCGGCACTGGCTTCTTCGGGGCTGGCATTGGTGAACAGCGAGATCAGGGTGAACATCAAGACGTTGGCCGCCAGCGAGGCGATGGCTGCCATGTGCCAACTGGTGTCGTCGAGCACATAAATCATGTTCAGCAACGGGATGTAGAAACCCTGCAGATTGCCGACCAACGGCAGCAGCATCGTCACCACCCAGACCAGGATTCCCGCCAGCAAACCGGCAATGAAGCCGCGACGGTTAGCGGTCGGCCAGTACAGCACCGAGAGCACACCCGGCAGGAATTGCAGCGTCGCGACAAAGGCAACAATGCCGAGGTTGGCCAGATCCTGTCCGGCACCGAGCATCAGATAGAAGCAAAACCCGGCCATGATGATCGCGACGATCAGCGCCCGGCGGGTCCATTTCAACCAGCGATAGATGTTGCCTTCAGCCGGTGGTTGATAAAGCGGCAGCACCAAGTGGTTCAGCGCCATGCCCGAAAGGGCCAGCGTGGTGACGATGATCAGGCCGCTGGCCGCCGACAGTCCTCCGACGTAGGCAAGCAATGCCAGCGGTTTGCTGTTGGCTGCAATGCCGATGCCCAGGGTGAAATATTCCGGGTCGGTGGTGGCGCCGAGCTTCAGGCCGGCCCACAGGATCAACGGTACCGCCAGGCTCATCAACAGCAGAAACAACGGCAGGCCCCAGCTCGCACTCACCAATGAACGGGGGTTGAGGTTTTCGGTAAAGGTCATGTGATACATGTGCGGCATCACGATCGCCGAGGCGAAGAACACCAGCAGCAGCGTACGCCACGGGCCTTCCTGCAAGGGCGTATGCAACGCCGCGAGGGCGGTCTGGTTTTGCAGCAGCCACAGTTCCAACTGTTGCGGACCATCGAACACGCCGTACAACGCATACAGGCCGACGCCGCCAAGGGCAACGAGTTTGATCACCGACTCAAAGGCAATCGCGAACACCAGCCCTTCATGTTTTTCGCGGGTGGCGATATGGCGGGAACCAAAGAAGATCGTAAACAGAATGATCAGTGCGCAGAACGCCAGCGCCACGCGGCTCTGAATCGGTTCTCCGGTGAGGATGCCGATGGAATCGGCCACCGCTTGAATCTGCAGCGCCAGCAGCGGCAGCACACCGATCAGCATGAAAATCGTGGTCAGCGCGCCGGCCCAGGTGCTGCGAAAGCGGAACGCGAACAGATCCGCCAGTGACGACAATTGATAAGTACGGGTGATTTTCAGAATCGGATACAGCAACACCGGCGCCAGCAGAAACGCGCCAGACACGCCGAGATAACTGGAAAGAAAGCCGTAGCCATACTGATAGGCCAGACCCACCGTGCCGTAAAACGCCCAGGCACTGGCGTAAACCCCCAGTGACAGGGTGTAGGTCAGCGGGTGGCGAATGATCGCGCGCGGGATCATGCCCCGTTCGCTGATCCAGGCAACGCCGAACAGCACCGCCAGGTACGCGGCGCTGACCAGGATCATCTGGGTCAGGCTAAAGCTCATCGGCATCTTTTTGGCTCTGCAGGATGAAGGTTACGACAATCAGGATCAGCCAGAGCAGATAGGGGCGATACCAGGCGCCCGTAGCGTCGATCCACCAATCCATGATGGCGGGGGAAAACAAGTAGATCCCCACGACTAAAAGCAGGACCAAGCGATAGATGTACATCCCGGCCTCTCTTTTTTATGCGCGTGCCCGAAAACGTGCGGCGATGGTAACGGATGGGCGCGCGACTGCAAGTGTCGTCACAGCAGTTGCGCCTCGGGCAGAGTCAGTGTGCGCGGGATCTGTGTGGCATCCCAGTGCGCGCTGCCCCACTTGAGTAACTCTTGCGGCGAGGCGTGAGCCAGTTCGGCGCCGGGGTTTTGCCCCAATGCGCGCAGGGCCCGCAGTAACAATGGCGTGGCTTGATCGGCCTCCAGTGGCGGCGAGCGGTAGGACTTGCCGAGCTTGTTGCCGTCCGGCTGGATGATCAGCGGCAGGTGCAGGTAGCGTGGTTGACGCAAGCCCAGCAATTCTTGCAGATAGAGTTGGCGCGGGGTCGAGTCGAGCAGGTCGGCGCCACGCACGATGTCGGTGATGCCTTGCCAGGCATCGTCGAGCACCACGGCCAGTTGGTAGGCGTAGAGGCCGTCGCGGCGACGGATCACGAAATCGCCGACGTCGCGGCCCAGATGCTGGCGGTATTCGCCCTGTACGCGGTCGATGAAGTGGTATTCCAGTTCGGGTACGCGCAGGCGGATTGCCGCGTCCTGTTGATCGTGGCCGGCATTGCGGCACAGGCCAGGATAAATCCCGTTATACGGCTCCAGTTGTTTGCGCGAGCAAGTGCAGGCATAGGCCAGACCGTGATTGAACAGGCTGTAGAGCACTTCGGCGTAAGCAGCGTGCCGATCGCTCTGCCGCACCATGTCGCCGTCCCATTCGAAGCCGTAACTTTCCAGCGCCTTGAGGATCGCCGCTTGTGCGCCAGGCTCTTCGCGGGGCGGATCGAGATCTTCCATGCGCACCAGCCAGCGACCGCCGACCGAACGGGCGTCGAGGTAGGAGGCGAGGGCAGCGACCAGCGAACCGAAGTGCAGGTGGCCACTCGGGGTTGGGGCGAAGCGGCCGATGTAGGCGGGGGATGTTTTGGCAGTCATGGGGCGACAGTACTTTTTCAGAGCGTGTACACAACACCTGTGGGAGCGAGCTTGCTCGCGAAGGCGGTGTGTCTGCTACATGAATGTTGAGGCATATGGCCCTTTCGCGAGCAAGCTCGCTCCCACAGGGGATATAAGGCAAAAGGCAGAAACAAAAACGGAGCGTTCGCACGCTCCGTTTTTCGTTCAGGTCGAGATTACTTGCCGACCTGCTTTTCCTTGATTTCCGCCAGGGTCTTGCAGTCGATGCACAGATCCGCAGTAGGACGGGCTTCGAGGCGCTTGACGCCGATCTCGATGCCGCAGGACTCGCACCAGCCGTATTCTTCGTCCTGAATCAGCTCCAGCGTCTTGTCGATCTTCTTGATCAACTTGCGCTCGCGGTCGCGGGCGCGCAGCTCGAGGGCGAATTCTTCTTCCTGACTGGCACGATCGGCCGGGTCAGGGAAGTTGGCCGCTTCGTCCTTCATATGATCAACAGTACGGTCGACTTCCTGCATCAAGTCCTGTTTCCACTTGTTCAGGATCTTGGTGAAGTGCGCGCGCATCGGAGCGCCCATGTACTCTTCACCGGCTTTCGGAACGTAAGGTTCGAAACCGCTGATCGTCGTTTGCTGCTGTTGCTTTGCTTGGGTGGGCATGAAATGGACCGCCTCTACTCTTGTAATCCATTGCGCAGGATTGCTCCATCACCGACACCTGCCGGCCCTGCGGCTGCAAGCGGGCGAACTTACCAGATCAAATCGGCCTGCGCTACTCCCGGATGTCGAGGCCCCGGCGGGTGGCGCTTGCAAATGTTTGGCAAGCCGTGTCTGGTGGTGTTGAAGACCTGTTCAATCACTGATTTTAGTCAATCCTGGAGCGTACGCTCATATCGTTACAGTCCAGCGTTCTTGAGGCTGTGACCGCTGCGGGTTCTCGCTCGTTCCGGCAGATGGGTAGAATCGTCTCTTTTTCCCTGCCGAAGGAAAACCAATGGCTCAGCCCTACAGTGCGCGCAGTCGTGCGATCGAACCGTTCCATGTGATGGCGCTGCTGGCGCGGGCCAATGAATTGCAGGCTGAAGGCCACGACGTGATCCATCTGGAGATCGGCGAGCCAGACTTCACTACCGCTGAACCGATCATTCGTGCCGGGCAGGCGGCGCTGACGGCGGGCAAGACCCGTTACACCGCTGCCCGTGGGATTCCGGAACTGCGCGAGGCAATTTCCGGGTTTTATCAATCGCGTTATGGCTTGAACATTGATCCGCGCCGGATTTTGATCACGCCGGGCGGTTCCGGTGCGCTGTTGCTGGCCAGTGCGTTGCTGGTCGATCCGGGTAAACACTGGTTGTTGGCGGATCCGGGTTACCCGTGCAACCGGCACTTCCTGCGTTTGGTCGAAGGCGCGGCGCAGCTGGTGCCGGTGGGGCCGGACGTGCGTTATCAACTGACTCCTGATCTGGTCGAGCGGCATTGGGATCACGACAGCGTCGGCGCACTGGTCGCTTCGCCAGCCAATCCGACCGGCACGATCCTGACCCGCGACGAACTGGCCGGGTTATCCACAGCCATCAAGGCGAAACACGGGCATCTGGTGGTGGATGAGATCTATCACGGTCTGACCTACGGCACCGATGCCGCCAGCGTTCTGGAAGTCGATGACAACGCTTTTGTCTTGAACAGTTTCTCCAAGTATTTCGGCATGACCGGGTGGCGCCTGGGTTGGCTGGTGGCACCGGATGCGGCGGTCAGCGAGTTGGAGAAGCTGGCGCAGAACCTTTACATCAGCGCGCCGAGCATGGCGCAGTACGCGGCGTTGGCCTGCTTCGAGCCGGACACCCTCTTGATTCTGGAAGAGCGCCGCGCCGAATTTGGCCGTCGTCGTGATTTCCTTTTGCCGGCGTTACGCGAATTGGGTTTCAACATCGCCGTGGAGCCTGAGGGCGCGTTCTATTTGTACGCCGATATCAGCCAGTTCGGCGGCGATGCCTTCGCGTTCTGCCGACATTTCCTCGAAACCGAGCACGTTGCCTTCACGCCGGGTCTGGACTTCGGTCGTCATCAGGCCAGTCACCATGTGCGTTTTGCCTACACGCAAAACCTCCCTCGCCTACAGGAAGCGGTGGAGCGAATCGCTCGTGGTTTGAAGAGTTGGCAAGGCTGATGCGCTTTTATCCCCCTCTGGAAGAGGCGCGACTGATCCGTCGTTACAAGCGTTTTCTCGCCGATATCGAAACCGTTGGCGGCGAGTTGCTGACCATTCACTGCCCGAACACCGGTTCGATGCTCAATTGCCAGGTCGAGGGCGGACAGGTCTGGTTCAGCCGCTCCAATGACCCGAAACGCAAATTACCAGGCACTTGGGAAATCGGTGGAACCCCGCAGGGCCGCTTGTTTTGCGTGAATACCGCCCGGGCCAACGGTTTGGTTGAAGAGGCGTTACAGGCTGGCGTGATCACTGAGTTGAACGGCTTTACCGCGTTGAAGCGCGAAGTGGCCTACGGGCAGGAAAAAAGCCGCATCGATTTTCGCCTCGAATACCCAAGCGGCCCGGCGTATGTGGAAGTGAAAAGCGTCACTCTGGGCTTCGACGGCACAGCGGTGGCAGCGTTTCCCGATGCCGTGACCCAGCGTGGTGCCAAGCATCTGCGGGAGTTGGCACATCTGGCGCGGGACGGGATCCGGGCGGTGCAGTTGTATTGCGTCAATCTGACCGGGATTGAAGCGGTGCGACCGGCCGAGGAGATCGACTCGGCCTACGCCGAGGCGCTGCGTGAAGCAGTGGCGTGTGGTGTTGAAGTGCTGGCTTACGGCGTTCGCTTGAACCATGAAGAGATGGTCATCGACCGGCGTCTCGACGTGCTGCTCAACGGTTAAACATCGATCCACAAGCCTTGCGCGTCTTCCCGGCACGCAATGGCGCTGAGTGACTGCCCGGCGCAAGGCCCGGCGACGCATTCACCGTCCTCGATCAGAAACAGTGCGCCGTGGGTGGCGCACTGGATCAGGCTATTGCTCGGGTCGAGAAACTGGTCGGGTTGCCATTCAAGACCAACGCCCCGGTGCGGGCAGCGATTGAGATAGACGTACGCTTGCCCATTGCGGCGCACGGCGAACAGCTTGTTCCCGTTGACTTCAAAGCCACGGCTGGCCGCTTCGGCGAGTTCAGTGCCCGCGCAGAGAAACTTCATGGCTATCCTCTAATGTCCGCTCGTGTCTGGATATGTCCGAGCTTGACGTTTAAATGCAAACAATTATCAAATGGCGGCCTTCGTCCGCAGGGCGGCTGGCAGGGGCGAGGATACTTGGCCTGTCATCCGGATGCCCGGGAAAAACGTCTTTCAAGGAAGCTGTGTATGCGCCTGAGTACTCGCGTTGTTGTGCTGTGTGCCGGACTGTTCGTCAGCTATCAGGCTGCAGCGGCCGATTTGCCGCAACGTTGGGTCAGCGCCGGCGGTGCGCTGTCGGAATGGGTCAGTGCGTTGGGCGGCGAGTCGAAGCTGGTCGGCGTTGATACCACCAGCCAGCATCCGGAGTCGTTGAAGGCGCTGCCGAGCATTGGTTATCAGCGTAGCCTTTCCGCTGAGGGCATTCTCAGTCTGCGCCCGGACATCCTTATCGGCACCGAAGAAATGGGCCCGCCGCCGGTGCTGTCACAGGTCAAGGCCGCCAAGGTTCAGGTGGAGTTGTTCTCGGCTCAGCCGGATCTGCCGACACTGGAGAAAAACGTCACCCATCTGGGCCAGTTGCTCGGCACAGAAGCCCAGGCAAAGCAGCTACTGCAAAGTTATCAACAGCAACTCGATGCGCAGAACGTGCGGGTTGCAGATGCGCAGTCCAAACAAAAAGCGCCGGGCGTTCTGTTGTTGCTCGGGCATGCCGGTGGCAAGCCATTGATCGCCGGCAAGGACACCGCTGCCGACTGGCTGCTGCAACAGGCGGGCGGGCATAACCTGGCGACGCATACCGGTTACAAACCGTTTTCCGTGGAATCCCTCGCCAGCCTCGATCCTGAAGTGTTGGTATTCGCCGACCGTGCATTGACCGGAGACGCGGCGAAAGCGGCGCTGTTCAAGGAAAACCCGATTCTCAATTCAAGTCGCGCGGCCAAGGCCGGCCGAGTGCTGGAACTGGACCCGACCCTGTTGGTTGGTGGCCTTGGACCACGCTTGCCGGCAGCGCTGAAAACCCTGTCTGACGGTTTCTACCCGGCCAAGAGCGGCCAATGACCACATTGGTAAAACCCCGTGGTTTGTTCATTGGCCTGACGCTTCTATGTCTGTTGGCGATCTGGCTGTCATTGGCGCTGGGGCCGGTGAGCCTGCCGCTGTTCGATACGTTGCGCGCAGCGTTGCGCATGCTCGGCGTGCCGCTGGCGCCGGACGGTCTGGAGCAGGCTGAGCTGATCCTCGGGCAGATTCGTCTGCCGCGAACCTTGCTCGGGTTGGCGGTTGGCGGTGTGCTGGCGCTGTCCGGCGTGGCGATGCAGGGTTTGTTCCGTAATCCGCTGGCGGATCCAGGACTGGTGGGGGTTTCCAGCGGCGCAGCGCTGGGTGCGGCGATTGCGATTGTCGGTGGCTCGTTTTTTGGTGGCTTGCCGGAGTGGTTCGGGCCGTATCTGCTGTCGCTCTGCGCGTTTCTCGGCGGCCTCGGGGTGACGGCGCTGGTTTATCGCCTCGGTCGCCGTAACGGTCAGACCAATGTGGCGACCATGTTGCTTGCGGGTATTGCCCTGACCGCGCTGGCCGGTTCGGCGGTCGGCCTGTTCACTTATCTGGCGGATGACGCGACCCTGCGTACGCTGACGTTCTGGAACCTCGGCAGTCTCAACGGCGCCAGTTACGCGCGGCTGTGGCCATTGCTGATCATCAGCGCCGGCGTGGCGTTGTGGTTGCCACGTCGCGCCAAAGCGCTGAATGCCTTGCTGCTCGGGGAATCCGAGGCTGAGCATTTGGGCATTGATGTCGAGCGGCTCAAGCGTGAACTGGTGTTCTGCACGGCGCTGGGTGTTGGCGCAGCGGTGGCAGCAGCGGGCATGATCGGTTTTGTCGGGCTGGTGGTGCCGCATCTGGTGCGGTTGCTGGCGGGGCCGGATCACAAAGTGCTGCTGCCGGCATCGGTGCTGGCCGGGGCGAGTCTGTTGTTGCTGGCTGATCTGGTCGCGCGGCTGGCGCTGGCGCCGGCAGAGTTGCCGATCGGTATTGTCACTGCGTTTATCGGTGCACCGTTCTTCCTTTATCTGCTGCTGCGAGGGCGTGCCTGATGTTGCGTGCGCAGAACCTGCACGTCCAGCGTGGCCGCAAGGCAGTGCTCAGCGATGTCACGCTGCAACTCGAACCGGGTGAGGTGCTTGGTGTGCTCGGGCCGAACGGTGCGGGCAAAAGTACCTTGCTGGGCGCCTTGTGCGGTGAGTTGGCGGCGAGTGCGGGCGAGGTTTCGCTCGACGGGCAGGCATTGAGTCAATGGTCTGGCCCGCAGCGTGCGCAACGATTGGCGGTGTTGCCACAAGTGTCGACCCTGGATTTCGCCTTTCGCGTTGAAGAAGTGGTCGGCATGGGCCGCTTGCCTTATCAAAGCGGTCGGGTGCGTGACGACGAAATCATCGCGGCGGCTTTGGCGGCGGCGGATGCCGAACACTTGAGCGGGCGCAGTTATCTGGCGCTGTCCGGTGGCGAGCGTCAGCGTGTGCATCTGGCGCGGGTGCTGGCGCAATTGTGGCCGGGTCAGGCCGGGCAGACGTTGCTGTTGGATGAGCCGACTTCGATGCTTGATCCGCTGCATCAGCACACCACGCTGCAGGCTGTGCGCGAGTTTGCCGATCGTGGCGCCGCGGTGTTGGTGATCCTGCATGATCTGAATCTGGCGGCGCGTTATTGTGACCGCATTCTGCTGCTTGAGGGCGGGCGGCCGGTGGCGTTGGATACACCGCAGCAGGTTTTGCGTCCGGACACGCTCCAGACTGTGTTCGGTCTCGAAGTGCTGGTGCAGCCGCACCCGGAGCGCGGGCATCCGTTGATCATCGCCCGCTGACAGGATCATTGAGGTGATGGCATGCGTGGCTTGTGGCTGTTGGCGGTGGCGTTGCTTGCGGGGTGTCAGCATGCTTTGGCGCCGCCGCCGATCAATGGCGAGATTCGCGATCTGCGCAGCGGTGAAGTGCTGACGGCGCAGCAGTTGGTGAAGCGCTTGGCTGAGCCTGAGCGGCTGATTATCGGTGAGCAGCATGACAACGCCGATCATCACGCCGCGCAATTGTGGCTGTTGCGCTCGCTCGGTGAACAGCGGCCGCAGGGCAGTCTGCTACTGGAAATGCTCACGCCGGATCAGCAGCCTCGCGTTGATCAAGTGCGCCAGGCCGCAACGCCGCCCGCGGACTTCCCTGCCGCATTGGCCTGGGAGGACGGCTGGGACTGGAATCTCTATGGACCCATTGTCCGCTTCGCGCTGACTCAGCCGTATCCACTGCTGGCGGCGAATCTGGATAGCGCTGAAATCCGCACCTTCTATCGCGATCCGCCTGTGCTTAACGGGGAGCGCAGCAATACAGCATCCGTGAAAGCTGTTTTGCTAGAACAGATCAGCGACTCCCATTGTGGCCTGCTGCCCGAATCACAGATGCCGGCAATGCTCGCCGTTCAGCAACAGCGTGATCGGCGGATGGCCGAACGCTTGTTGGCTGCACCGAAACCTGCTCTGTTGCTGGCCGGTGCGTGGCATGCGCGCAAGGATGTTGGCGTGCCGCTGCATGTTGTGGATTTGCGCGCCACTGAGTCACCGACAGTGCTGATGCTGGCAGAGCAGGGCGCCGAAGTGACCGCAACAATGGCCGATTACGTTTGGTACACGTCCGTCACGCCAAAGCAGGATTACTGCGAGCAGATGCGCAAACAGTTCGGCAAATGACTTTTCCACAGGCAAAAAAAGACCCGGTAAAAACCGGGTCAAATAACCGTGATTAGCCTGATGAGGAGATAATCTGAGAGTCCGAACCAAGGGCTTTTCAGAATATCGACTGATCTCGCGACCAGTTGTGATAATCATAGCGATTCTCATTACCGCGTCAACAACTGTTTTCTCATTTCTTTGAATTAGACTTGGAAATGGCCGCAATGGCTCGAAAACAAAGGGCTTGGCCTTAGCTTTTGTTTGCGCTCAATTGGGTGACTTGCTTGTTCAGTTGGCCGATTCGTCGCGCCATGCTCTCGATCAGGCTGTGTGCAATCTTTGGATTGGTGCGGGTCATGCTCAAGAATTGCTCACCGGGAATCAGCATCACCGTACTTGGCTCCCGGGCAATGACCGTGGCATTGCGCAGCTCGCCGGTAAACACGGCCATGGCCCCGAAAATCTCGTCCTTGGCCACGTCTCCCACCTTAAGTCCGTCCACAAACGCCTCGGCATGCCCATCGATGATCACAAACACATGGTCAGCAGCGTCACCCTGGTTGATCAGTGTTTCCCCCGCCTCAACCCGTTTAAAACCGTTAGTACTGCGAAACTCTCGCGGCTTCAGTTCCGCGACAGCATGGGCAAGGATCGCCACTTGCCCCAGCAGATACTCGAGAAACTGTTCTGCCCGACGAGAGTCAGCAAATAAATGCTGGAAGACTTCCGGACGTCGATAGGGCGTCAAACGTAACGTGCCCTCACTGCATAAGCGGCAATCCGCCCAGCCGTCTCCCTGCTGAAGGCCGATCACATCGCCCTCCTGCCAATAAAACAGTGGCCGGGTTCCGATGCAGCCATTGATCACACCGTCATTGAGCAGAAACAACTGATCAGCGGGTAACTGCGGTATCAGATCGTCCGTCGCTTCAAGTTGCAGAACCGGCCCGCAAGGCGACAGATCGCGCAGCCACAGCGCGGGCAAGCTCTGCAAACGGTTGATCAAGGCATCGACGTGAGTCGATTGTTCCCCCAGTAAATACATGACGGTCTATGCCCGTTCAGTTCTTGTGGCGCGAGGAGATGGCTTCAAGCTGTTTGTTCAGGGCGTCCTTGCGTTCGGCGGGGATGTCGTTCCAGTGCACATCCATCAGCGCGCCTTCGATCGCATACAACAACACCTTCGATGCGCGAAACCCGCGGGTACGCACGGCCCGGTAGGCGTCCACCGCGCCCAGGCGACGCAAGTCGGAGGCGCTGTGGATGCCCACGGCATGCAGCCACTGCGCCGACGTCTTGCCAAGATTTTTCAGGTGTTGCAGTTCATCATTCATCAAGCCTCCTTGCGACGGCCGAATGGTGCGTGGGCGAGCTTCTCAGGAGTGTAGCCATCAGTAGGAAAAGCGTGGTTGTTTGGTCGGATTCAACGCAAACGCTTCTAAGAAAGGGCGCTTGAACGGCCTGCGAACGCAGATCAGGAGGGGGGAACACAAATCAATGTAGGAGTGAGCCTGCTCGCGATAGCGGACTGGCAGGCACACATGTGTTGAATTTTAAATCGCTATCGCGAGCAGGCTCACTCCTACAGGGAAGACGTTGTGTCAGGGAATAATGAGGTGATCAGCGGGTGCGATAACGCAACCGCGTACCGAAATTCATCGACATCAGAATCTCGTCGGCACTCAGCTCCGGTGGGAAGTAAGCCCCGGAAATCTGCGCATGGGCCAGGCTTGCACCTTCCAGCGATGCGTTACGGAAATCGATGCCGCGCAAATCGGCGGATCGGAAGTACGCGTCCCGGAAATCCACGCCATCGGCATTCAGTTCACGCAGATCGAGGCCACGGAAATCGCCGCCGACCATGTTGATCGGGCCGTCCTGTGGACGCTCCTTGTTGAAACCTGTGATGTCATCTTTGTGCAGCAAGGCATATAGCGGGGTGTCGAGAAGTTTCGGCTGGCTCATGTCATATCACCGTTGGTTTTATGACGCCAGTATAGTGCCACTATTTGACGGCCGTGAAGCAAGCGAGGGCTTCACGGCCGAAATAGTTTCTTACAGGCCTGGCAGGCGCTGACGGATCTGTGCGACCACGGTGTCCAGCGTGCCGGATTCATTGGTCTGTACGCGTTTGCTGCGCAGGATTTCTTCCGGCGTCAGCGCTTCACGATTGGCCTGCTGCGCTTCGATCACGGCCAGTGTGGCGTCGGACGGATCCTGTTTGTCCGCCTGACGAATCGCCAGCCAGCTCTCGATCACCGCTTGCGGCGCATTGCAGTCGAGGATCAGGAACGGCGTGCCGGTGGCTTCGGCGATCTTCGCCGCGTTGTCGCGCTGTTCACGCTTGAGATAAGTGGCATCGATCACCACCGGGAAACCAGCGTGCAGGATCACTTCCGCAATTTCGTGCAGACGCGCGTAGGTCGCGGTGCTGGCGTCAGCACTATAGATACCGGCTTGCACGTCGTTGGCGACGGCTTGCTCACCGAACAGGCGCTTGCGCTCGACATCGGAACGCAGACGAATCGCGCCCAGCGCTTCGACCAGACGCATGGCCACGTGGCTCTTGCCGACAGCGGAGACGCCGTGGGTGATCGCCATGAAGCGCGATGGAATGGTGCTGTAGCTTTCCGCCAGGTTGGCGTAGTTGCGGTACTGGCGCAGGGTGGTGGCGCGCTGCACCGGAGTCGCGTCCGCCGGCATGCTGAACAGCGCAACCTTGGCGCGAACCAGTGCGCGGTAGGCTTTATAGAAGTTCAGCACTTCCAGGCCTTGGTAATCGCCGGTCAGCTCCAGGTATTGGCTGATGAAGCGGCGCGCCAGGGATTTCAGGCCACGGTCTTCCAGGTCCATCGCGAGGAAGCCGGTGTCGGCCCAGACGTCAGTGAAGCGGAACGGTTCGTTGAACTCGATGCAGTCGAAGATCACCACTTTGCCGTCGATGACCGTGGCGTTGCCCAGGTGGATATCGCCGTGGCACTCACGGGTGAAACCTTCGGCCTTGCGTTGCGCGAACAGTGGCTTGAGACGCTCGAAGCTGCTTTCGGCCCAGGCTTTCAGTGCCTCGAGTTGCAGCAGATCGTTTTTGTCGCTGAGGAACGGCAGGATCTGCTCGAAGTTTTGCGACACCGGCGCCATCACACTGTCCGGGGTGCCGGCATCGTGTTCGGCAGGGACTTTTGGCGCGGTGAGATGGAAGCGGGCAATCTGCTCGGCCATCTCATCGATGTGCTGGGTGGTCAGCTCGCCGTTGGCTTGCAGGGTGCTGAGCAAACCGCTCTGCGGGAACTGGCGCATTTTCAGCACATATTCGATGGCCGGGCCGTCGCCGCCCAGTTGCGGTGCTTCGACGCTACCGGTCACTGGCAACACTTCCAGGTACAAATCGTCGGTCAGACGCTGGTTCAGACGCAGCTCTTCAGCGCAAAAATGTGCGCGCGAGTCGAGACCGGTGAAGTCGAGAAAGCCGAAGTTGACCGGTTTTTTCACTTTATAAGCGAAGGGACCGGTGAGGATCACCCACGAGATATGGGTTTCGATGACCTGGAACCCTTCAACGGGGTGCGGGTAGAGGGCCGGGTTTTGCAGGGCAGCGATCAGTGACTGGCTCACGGGCGATCCTTCAGAGACTGGGGGAAATTCGAGGTCGCCATTATGGCCGCTCGCCAGCCTGACGCAAACCTCGGAGCGCTCCTGTTGAGTATGAATAAAGTGCGTATAATCCGCCGCCATGACTCGAACTCGATCTCCCCGTACCAAGAAAAAACCACCCTCCAAGGGCCTTAGCCCATGGTTGAGCTGGGCCATTAAACTCAGTCTGGTCGGCCTTGTGGTGCTGGCCGGCTTCGCCGTTTACCTCGATGCCGTGGTGCAGGAGAAGTTCTCCGGCAAGCGCTGGACCATCCCGGCCAAGGTTTACGCGCGGCCGCTCGAGCTGTTCGTCGGACAAAAGCTCAGCAAGGACGATTTCCTCACCGAACTCGATGCCCTCGGCTATCGCCGCGAAGCCGTGAGCAATGGCCCCGGTGCGGCAGCCGTTAGCGGCAATACCGTCGATCTGAATACCCGTGGCTTCCAGTTCTATGAAGGCCTGGAGAAACCGCAGCCGGTGCGTGTGCGTTTCTCTGGCGATTACGTCGCTGAGCTGTCGGCGACCAACGGTTCGAAATTGTCTGTGGTGCGTCTTGAACCGCTGATGATCGGCGGCATTTATCCGAAAAATCTCGAAGACCGCATTCTGATCAAACTCGATCAGGTGCCGCCGTATCTGCTCGAAACCCTGATCGCTGTCGAAGACCGCGACTTTTATAGCCACTGGGGCGTGTCGCCGAAGTCGATTGCCCGGGCTGTCTGGGTCAACACCTCGGGCGGCAAGATGACGCAGGGCGGCAGTACGCTGACCCAGCAGTTGGTGAAAAACTTCTACCTGACCAATGAACGCAGCCTGACCCGCAAGCTCACCGAAGCGATGATGGCGATGTTGCTGGAACTGCATTACGACAAGAAGGAAATCCTTGAGGCCTACCTCAATGAAGTCTTTGTCGGCCAGGACGGTCAACGTGCGGTCCACGGTTTTGGTCTGGCCAGTCAGTTCTTCTTCGGTCAGCCGTTGTCCGAGCTGAAACTGCATCAGGTGGCGATGCTGGTCGGTATGGTCAAAGGCCCGTCCTACTACAACCCGCGTCGCAACCCGGAGCGTGCGCTGGAGCGGCGTAACCTGGTGCTCGACGTGCTTGAGCAGCAAGGCGTGGCGACGGCCGAACAGGTCGAAGCAGCGAAGAAAATGCCATTGGGTGTGACCACGCGCGGCAAACTGGCCGACAGCTCGTTCCCGGGCTTTATCGATCTGGTCAAACGCCAGTTGCGTGAAGACTACCGCGACGAAGACTTGACCGAAGAAGGCCTGCGCATCTTCACCAGTTTCGACCCGATTCTGCAGATGAAGGCCGAGGCCTCGGTCAACGACACCTTTAAACGTCTGTCCGGGCGTAAAGGCTCCGATGATGTGGAAGCGGCGATGGTCGTGACCAATCCGGAAACCGGTGAAGTCCAGGCGATGATCGGCAGCCGTCAGGCCAGTTATGCCGGTTTCAACCGCGCACTGGATGCCGTGCGGCCGATCGGTTCGTTGATCAAACCAGCGGTTTATCTCACCGCGCTGGAGAAACCGAGCCAGTACACCCTGACTAGTTGGCTGTCGGACGATCCGTTGTCGGTCAAAGGCGCGAACGGGCAAGTGTGGAAGCCGCAGAACTATGACCGCCGCTCCCACGGCACCGTGTTCCTCTATCAAGGTCTGGCGCATTCCTACAACCTGTCGACCTCGCGTCTGGGTCTGGAAGTCGGTGTGCCGAATGTCTTGAAAACGCTGGGTCGTCTGGGCGTGACGCGTGAGTTTCCGGCATTCCCGTCGATGCTGCTCGGCGCTGGCGGCATGACCCCGATCGAAGTAGCGACCATGTACCAGACGCTGGCCAACGGTGGTTTCAACACGCCGATGCGCGGTATTCGCAGCGTACTGACCGCCGAGGGCGAACCGCTCAAGCGTTATCCGTTCCAGATCGAACAGCGTTTCGATCCGGCGTCCATCTATCTGATCCAGAACGCCATGCAGCGCGTGATGCGTGAAGGTACCGGCAGCTCGGTTTATAACGTGCTGCCCAAGACTCTGACGTTGGCGGGCAAGACCGGTACCAGTAACGATTCCCGTGACAGCTGGTTCGCCGGTTTCAGTCAGGACTTGCTGGCAGTGGTCTGGCTGGGGCGCGACGATAACGGCAAGACGCCGTTTACCGGTGCGACCGGTGCGCTGCAGGTCTGGACCAGTTTCATGCGCAAGGCCGATCCGCTGCCGCTGGACATGCCGCAACCGGATAACGTCGTGCAGGCATGGGTCGATTCGCGTACCGGGCAGGGCTCTGATGCCAACTGCCCGGGGGCGGTGCAGATGCCGTATATTCGCGGCAGCGAACCGCCACCCGGCGCCGCCTGTGCAAGCGAAACGCCTGCTTCCGGCGAGTCGGTGATGGATTGGGTCAAGGGCTGGATGAATTAAGCAAAGAGGGTTTCAAGTGAACAAGTGGTTGATTCCAGCAGTGACCGCCGTGGCTTTGCTCAGCGGCTGCTCTACCGTACAGCGTGGTTCGATCCCGGTGGTTGATTCCGGTACTGCGGTGTCCAACAGCGAGCGTATTTCGGCCAATGGCGGTTTCCGTCAAACGACGGTCAAGCGTCCTGCGCAGGGCCAGACTCAGGCGATTCCGCAAGGTGACACTGGCGTGGTGGTGATGGTGCCCGGCGGTGGTGCCGCCGTATCGACGCCGATCAGCTCTTCGCCAATCGTGCCGGGCCCTGCGTCCGGTGGCATCACGCCGGGGCCGTACAACCCTTCAGCAGTTGAATCGGCGCCGATTAATTCGGGCACTTACAACATGCCTTCGACACCGAGCGGAATTCCTTCGGCCAGCAGCGGCGGTGGCTTGTCGGCGGATGAGCAACTGGACGGCCCGGTACTTGCCTTGCTGACGACGGCTCAACAGCAGCAGGCCGGTGGCGACCTCAACGGCGCTTCGTCCAGCCTGGAACGCGCCCAGCGTGTCGCTCCGCGTGAGCCGCAAGTGCTTTATCGCCTGGCGCAGGTGCGCATGGCTCAAGGTGATGCGCCGCAAGCCGAACAGTTTGCTCGTCGTGCACTGACCATGGCTAATGGTCGTCCGGACCTGCAAGCCAGCCTGTGGGAAATCATCGCCCAGTCCCGTGAGAAACAAGGCGATTCCGCCGGCGCCGCGCTGGCCCGTCAGAAGGCCAAGGTTTCGCTGTGATGGATGCTCGTTTCCCGAAGATCGCCGATCAGCTGTTGCTGATCGAGCGTGAACTGCGCACTCAGGGTTGGTGGGACGACGTTCAGCCGTCGGCCGAAGCGTTGAGCAGTGTCGAGCCGTTTTCGGTCGATACGCTGGACTTCGAGCAGTGGCTGCAATGGATCTTCCTGCCGCGCATGAAGATGATCCTCGAACAGGATCTGCCGTTGCCGAATGCCTCGGGTATTCAGGAAATGGCTGAAATGGTCTTTGCCCAGCGCAACGTGGGCGGCAAGGATCGTCAGCTTCAGGTGCTGCTCAAAGAGTTTGATCTGCTGATCACTGCCTCGCGCTAGTACCGATTCTGTGTAGGAGCTGCCGCAGGCTGCGATCTTTTGATCTTTGAAGTCAAAAGAGCGCAGCCTCGTTTCACTCGACAGCTCCTACAGTCCTGCAGATGCCTATTGGCAATTCTCGGCTATCTGTTTTTGAGCCTCGACAATGCGCTCCTGCCGCTGCGCATCATCCAGCCGTCGCATCTGTCCCTCGACCTCTTCCCGCAAGCGCGGATTGTTCTGCAATTGCGCAAGGTTCGTCCGAGCCTGTTCGCAAAACTGCTTGAGCTGTGCCTGTTGGTCGGCGACTTGCTTCTTTACCTTGTCATCAATCGCCTTCTGATCGCCAACCACACCGCTGCCCGGCATTGCCGCAGGTTTCGTCGGGGGCGAGGAGGGCGTCTGCAAGGTTGTCGACTGCTGACCCGGTGGCGGCTGCGCATCAAAGTGCGTGACACCTTGGGCATCGACCCATTTGTAGATTTGAGCGGCCATGCACCATGGGCTGAGGCCGATCAGCAGAGTGAGGAGGAGCGTTCGCATGCTGATTCCTTGGCAAAAATGCGCAATTGACACTAACAGAGTAGCGGTTTTCAGGTTTTTTCTTGCGTTCTCATGTGCTTACCCACAATTAACCACACAGACGACTTGACTTGGAGAGGGCGAAACAGAAGAATCCAAAGTCCGCTGTAGAGGGACTGCCAGAAGCAGACCCACTCGGTAGATCATGAGGCGCACATCCGCGCCGACCTGTTACACCCGCAACGCGTTACCTCGCGCTGGGTGGGAAAGGCCCGCAACACTTGGGACGATCCCAATACTTGCTCAGTCAGTGCTGACGTAGTCGGCGACCACCGTCGCTCATGCTCTGCCGAGAAGTAAACCTATTAAGACCCGCCCCTTTTTTGTGGACGGTATTCTGGCGTTTTAGAGGTGAACAACGTGGAGCTTTTATCTGGCGGTGAGATGCTCGTCCGCTTTTTGCGTGACGAAGGCGTCAAATATATCTACGGGTACCCGGGTGGTGCTCTCCTGCATGTTTACGATGCCCTGTTCAAAGAACCGGAAGTGACTCACATCCTGGTTCGTCACGAACAAGCGGCCACCCATATGGCTGACGGTTATGCCCGTGCCACCGGTAAAGCCGGCGTGGTATTGGTGACGTCCGGTCCAGGCGCCACAAACGCCATTACCGGTATCGCGACCGCCTATATGGACTCGATTCCAATGGTGATCATTTCCGGTCAGGTGCCAAGCACTATGGTCGGCACCGACGCGTTCCAGGAAACCGACATGATCGGTATCTCCCGGCCGATCGTGAAGCACAGCTTCATGATCAAGCACGCTTCGGAAATCCCGGAAGTCATGAAGAAGGCCTTCTACCTGGCGCAATCCGGTCGTCCGGGCCCGGTCGTGGTCGATATCCCGAAAGACATGACCAACCCGGCCGAGAAGTTCGAATACATCTTCCCGAAGAAAGCCAAGCTGCGTTCCTACAGCCCGGCCGTTCGCGGTCACTCCGGGCAAATCCGCAAGGCAGCAGAAATGCTCCTGGCGGCCAAACGTCCGGTCATGTATTCCGGCGGCGGCGTCATCCTCGGCAACGGTTCCGCACCGCTGACCGAACTGGCGAAAATGCTCAACCTGCCAGTGACCAACACGTTGATGGGCCTGGGTGGTTTCCCTGGCACTGATCGTCAGTTCATCGGCATGCTCGGGATGCATGGCAGCTACACCGCCAACCTGGCGATGCACCATGCTGACGTGATCCTCGCGGTCGGCGCGCGTTTCGACGATCGCGTGATCAACGGCGCGGCGAAGTTCTGCCCGAACGCCAAGATCATCCACATCGACATCGACCCGGCCTCGATTTCCAAGACCATCAAGGCTGACGTGCCAATCGTTGGTCCGGTCGAGAGCGTCCTGACCGAAATGGTCGCGATCCTCAAGGAAATCGGCGAGACCCCGAACAAGGAGTCCGTGGCCAGTTGGTGGAAGCAGGTGGATGAGTGGCGCGGTGATCGCGGCCTGTTCCCTTACGAAAAGGGCGACGGCAGCATGATCAAGCCGCAGACCGTGATCGAAACCCTCTGCGAAGTGACCAAGGGCGATGCCTTCATCACTTCCGACGTGGGCCAGCATCAGATGTTCGCGGCGCAGTACTACACGTTCAACAAGCCGAATCGCTGGATCAACTCCGGCGGTCTGGGCACCATGGGCTTCGGTTTCCCGGCGGCCATGGGCATCAAGTTGAGCTTCCCGGATGATGATGTTGCCTGCGTCACCGGTGAAGGCAGTATCCAGATGAACATCCAGGAACTGTCGACCTGCCTGCAGTATGGCTTGCCAGTGAAAATCGTCATCCTGAACAACGGTGTTCTGGGGATGGTTCGTCAGTGGCAGGACATGAGCTACGGCAGCCGTCACTCGCACTCCTACATGGAATCGCTGCCTGACTTCGTCAAGCTGGCTGAAGCCTACGGCCACGTCGGCGTACGCATCACCGAATCGAAGGATTTGAAGTCGAAGATGGCAGAAGCGTTCGCCATGAAGGATCGCCTGGTCGTGATCGATATTTCGGTCGACACCAGCGAGCACGTCTATCCGATGCAGATCAAAGACGGCTCGATGCGCGATATGTGGCTGAGCAAGACGGAGCGTACTTAATCATGCGGCACATTATTTCCTTGCTTCTGGAAAACGAACCCGGCGCTTTGTCTCGCGTAGTCGGCCTGTTCTCGCAGCGCAACTACAACATCGAAAGCCTGACCGTGGCCCCGACCGAAGACCCGACTTTGTCGCGTCTGACGCTGACCACCGTTGGTCACGATGAAGTCATCGAGCAGATCACCAAAAACCTGAACAAGCTGATCGAAGTGGTCAAGCTGGTGGACCTGTCGGAAAGCGCTCACATCGAGCGAGAACTGATGCTGGTCAAGGTCAAGGCCACTGGCGCCCAGCGCGCCGAGATCAAACGCACTACCGATATTTACCGTGGACAGATCGTCGATGTCAGTGCCAGCGTGTATACCGTTCAATTGACCGGTACCAGCGACAAGCTCGACAGCTTCATTCAGTCCATCGGCACCGCATCGATTCTGGAAACCGTCCGTAGCGGCGTGACCGGCATTGCCCGCGGCGACAAAGTACTCAGCATCTAAACCAAATTAGCGAATGGCCTGAACGGCCTGGATATAAAGGGGAAATTCATGAAAGTTTTCTACGATAAAGACTGCGACCTGTCGATCATCCAGGGCAAGAAAGTTGCCATCATCGGTTACGGTTCCCAGGGCCACGCCCAAGCGTGCAACCTGAAAGATTCCGGTGTCGACGTTACCGTTGGTCTGCGTAAAGGTTCGGCCACCGTTGCCAAAGCTGAAGCTCACGGCCTGAAAGTGACCGACGTTGCTTCCGCTGTTGCGGCTGCCGACCTGGTCATGATCCTGACCCCTGACGAGTTCCAGTCCTCCCTGTACAAAAACGAAATCGAGCCGAACATCAAGAAAGGCGCCACCCTGGCCTTCTCCCACGGCTTCGCGATCCACTACAACCAGGTTGTGCCGCGTGCCGACCTCGACGTGATCATGATCGCGCCGAAAGCCCCGGGCCATACCGTACGTTCCGAGTTCGTGAAGGGCGGCGGTATCCCTGACCTGATCGCGATCTATCAGGACGCCTCGGGCAACGCCAAAAACGTTGCACTGTCCTACGCTGCTGGCGTTGGTGGCGGTCGCACCGGCATCATCGAAACCACCTTCAAGGACGAGACCGAAACCGACCTGTTCGGCGAACAAGCCGTTCTGTGCGGCGGTACCGTTGAACTGGTTAAAGCCGGTTTCGAAACTCTGGTTGAAGCTGGCTACGCGCCGGAAATGGCCTACTTCGAATGCCTGCACGAACTGAAACTGATCGTTGACCTCATGTACGAAGGCGGTATCGCCAACATGAACTACTCGATCTCCAACAACGCTGAATACGGCGAGTACGTGACTGGTCCGGAAGTGATCAACGCCGAATCCCGTCAGGCTATGCGCAACGCCCTGAAACGTATTCAGGACGGTGAATACGCCAAAATGTTCATCAGCGAAGGCGCAACCGGCTACCCTTCGATGACCGCCAAGCGTCGTAACAACGCCGCTCACGGTATCGAAGTCATCGGCGAGCAACTGCGCTCCATGATGCCGTGGATCGGTGCCAACAAGATCGTCGACAAAGCCAAAAACTAAGTCGTCGTTCCTTGTACGAAAAACGCGGCCTCGGCCGCGTTTTTTCGTTTGAGGCGGTGGTTCTGGTATAAAGCTGCAGCGTTTGTGGCCGAACTGTCGTCCTCAAGCATCTGTCGTATTTTCTTCAAACCGTTGCAAGGTAATGTCCATGAGCGAACGTCCCGAAGAGCCGAACAAGGCTTCTGACGCCGAAAGCCTGCTGCCCATCGATGAACACATCGAAGAAGGGCACGACGCAGAAGGTCGTAAAGTCCGGCATCGTGGTATCTATCTGCTGCCGAATCTGTTCACCACTGCGAACCTGTTCGCAGGGTTTTATTCCATCATCAACTCGATGAGCGCGCAGGCTGCTCTAAGCGCTGGCGACTCGGCGAATGCGAGCAAGTATTTCGCGTTCGCCGCGATCGCGATATTCGTCGCCATGGTGCTCGACGGCCTCGACGGTCGCGTGGCGCGCATGACCAATACGCAAAGTGCCTTCGGTGCCGAGTATGACTCGCTGTCGGACATGGTTGCGTTCGGTGTTGCGCCGGCGCTGCTCGCATTTGGCTGGGCACTGGGCGACATGGGCAAGGTTGGATGGATGGTCGCCTTCATCTATGTAGCGGGCGCGGCGTTGCGTCTGGCGCGCTTCAATACTCAGGTGGGTACGGCTGACAAGCGCTATTTCATCGGTCTGGCCAGCCCGGCAGCGGCCGGTGTGGTCGCGGGGATTGTCTGGGCGTTCAGCGATTACGGCATTCAGGGTTCGAAGATGTCGTTCCTGGTCGCGCTGATGGTTGCGGCGGCCGGCATGCTGATGGTCAGCAACATCAAGTACAACAGCTTTAAGGAGCTGGACCTGAAGGGTCGCGTGCCGTTCGTGGCGATCCTTGCTGTGGTGCTGGTGTTCGCCGTGGTGTTCAGCGATCCACCGCGCATTCTGCTGCTGGTGTTCCTCGCCTACGCCGCTTCTGGCCCGGTGCAGTACCTGTTGCATCTTCGTCGGCACAAAAAAGCCGAGTGATGTAATTTCCCGCATACTCCGCAGTCTATGGGTGCATCTGTCCTCCAAAGCTGCGGAGTTGCCATGTTGATCAAAGTCCCCAAAGCGTCCGACTGCCATGAGTCGGATGTCACGCCGGAAGCCATTTATCTCTCTCGCCGCCAATTATTGGGGGCAACTGCTGCCGGTATCGCCGTCAGCAGCCTGCCGCGCTGGGCCAATGCCGACGATGCTGCGCGGTATGCCGATGTCGAACCGGGCAAGGCGCCTGCCTGGTTTAGCGAGAAGCTGTCCTCTACTAAATGGGGGGCGGTCAACGTTAAGGATGAGGCGATCACGCCTTATAAAGACGCCACCCATTACAACAACTTCTATGAGTTCGGAACCGACAAGGGTGATCCGGCGGCGAATGCCGGTTCGCTGAAAACCGAACCGTGGAGTGTGGTGGTAGACGGGGAGGTGGGTAAGCCGGGGCGGTATGCGCTGGAAGACTTCATGAAGCCTTACCAGTTGGAAGAGCGTATCTATCGTTTGCGCTGTGTCGAGGCGTGGTCGATGGTTATTCCGTGGATTGGCTTTCCGATCTCGGCCCTGCTCAAGCAGGTCGAACCGACATCCAATGCCAAATATATCCGCTTTGAGACCCTGCAAGATCCCAAGAGTATGCCCGGTCAACGCTCCGGTTTCGCTTTGATCGACTGGCCTTATGTAGAAGGCTTGCGACTGGATGAGGCGATGAATCCGTTGGCGATTTTGGCGGTGGGCATGTATGGCCGTGAGCTGCCGAATCAGAACGGCGCGCCTCTACGCTTGGTGGTGCCGTGGAAGTATGGTTTCAAGAGCGTTAAATCCATCGTCCGTATCAGCCTGGTCAGCGAGCAGCCGAAGACGACTTGGCAAAGCATTGCGGCGGATGAATACGGCTTCTACGCGAACGTGAACCCGACGGTTGATCATCCTCGCTGGACCCAGGCGCGGGAGCGGCGCTTGCCAAACAGTCTGTTCAAGCCAAATGTGCGGGATACGCAGATGTTCAACGGCTACTCGGATGAAGTCGCTTCTTTATATACAGGGCTCGATCTGCGGAAGAACTACTGATGCGATTTCCGTTCTGGCGTATAGGCGTTTTCATTGCGGCAGCGATCTGGCCGATGCTGTGGTTGTATCAAGCGCTTGAGGATTTACTCGGGCCTGATCCCGGCAAGGTGTTGGTCGATCGCTTGGGGCTGGGCACGTTGGTGTTGTTGCTGATTACCCTGAGCATGACGCCTATGCAGAAAGTAACCGGTTGGGCAGGGTGGATTGCTGTTCGCCGGCAATTGGGGCTTTGGTGTTTCGCCTATGTGGTTTTGCATCTGTGCAGCTATATGGCGTTTATTCTGGGTTTCGATTGGTCGCAGCTGGCGGTCGAGTTGCGCAAGCGCCCGTACATAATAGTGGGGGCGTTGGGCTTTCTCGGATTGTTGGCGCTGGCGGTGACGTCGAATCGCTACAGTCAGCGTCGTTTGGGCTCGCGCTGGAAGAAGTTGCATCGTCTGGTCTACGTGATTCTGGGCCTGGGTTTGCTGCATATGCTGTGGATCGTGCGTGCTGATCTCGAGGAGTGGGCGATCTATGCCTTTATAGGTGTAGTCCTTCTGGTGCTGCGTATTCCGTCAGTGATGCGTCGAATCCCGCGTTTGCTGGCTAAAAAGCAGGTTTTGCAAGAAAAGCGAAATTAACGGTTGACGGCAGGTTCAGAGTGTCTATAATTCGCCCCACTTCCGGC
>NZ_JBSVXS010000066.1:0-31351 GCF_054070155.1 Pseudomonas sp. SDT291_1_S447 | reverse complement strand
CTTTTGATCTTAAGAGCAAAGATCGCAGCCTGCGGCAGCTCCTACACACGTTTATTTATGCGCCCGTGCCACCCACGGTGATCGCATCGATCTTCAACGTCGGCTGACCGACGCCTACCGGCACCGATTGCCCATCCTTGCCGCACGTGCCCACACCGCTGTCCAGCGCCAGATCGTTACCGACCATCGACACCCGGCTCATCGCCTCGGGGCCGTTGCCGATCAACGTCGCGCCTTTGACCGGCGCAGTGATCTTGCCGTCTTCGATCAGGTACGCCTCGCTGGTGGAGAACACGAACTTGCCGCTGGTGATATCGACCTGACCGCCGCCGAGGTTGGCGCAGTAGATGCCCTTCTTCACCGACGCGATGATTTCTGCCGGATCGCTTTCGCCACCGAGCATGTAGGTGTTGGTCATTCGTGGCATCGGCAGGTGTGCGTAGGACTCACGACGACCGTTGCCGGTGCGGGCCACGCCCATCAGGCGCGCGTTGAGCTTGTCTTGCATGTAGCCTTTGAGTACGCCGTTTTCGATCAGCGTGGTGCACTCGGTCGGCGTTCCTTCGTCGTCGACACTCAGCGAACCGCGACGGCCGCTCAAGGTACCGTCATCGACAATCGTGCAGAGCTTCGAGGCAACCATTTCACCCATACGACCGCTGTACGCCGAGCTGCCCTTGCGGTTGAAATCGCCTTCGAGACCGTGGCCGACCGCTTCGTGCAACAGCACGCCAGACCAGCCCGAACCCAACACCACCGGCAACGTACCGGCCGGCGCAGGAATCGCTTCCAGATTCACCAGCGCCTGACGCAGCGCTTCACGGGCATAGCCCATGGCGCGGTCTTCAGCGAGGAAATAACGGTAGTCGGTACGCCCGCCGCCGCCATGCCCGCCGCGCTCGCGACGGCCATTCTGCTCAACGATTACACTGACGTTGAAGCGCACCAATGGCCGCACATCCGCCGCCAGGCCGCCGTCGGTGGACGCCACCAGAATCCGCTCCCAGACCCCGGCCATGCTGACGCTGACCTGCTGGATACGCGGGTCGAGCGCGCGGGTAGCCACATCAATGCGCTTGAGCAGCTCGACTTTCTCGGCCCGGCTCAATACTTCAAGCGGATTATCCGGCGCGTACAGTTGCGCGACATCCTGCGTGGTGAACGCCTGCACCGTGCCGTTCTGCCCGGCGCGGGAGATCGAACGCGCCGCGCGGGCGGCTGCGCCGAGGGCTTCGAGGGTGATGGCGTTGCTGTAGGCGAAACCGGTTTTCTCACCGGACTGCGCGCGCACGCCGACACCCTGGTCGAGGTTGAAGCTGCCTTCCTTGACGATGCCGTCTTCCAGCGCCCACGACTCGGAGATCTGGCCCTGGAAATACAGGTCGGCCGCATCGATGCCGGGGCCGGCCAGATCGCCGAGCACGCCTTGCAGGCTTTCGATCGTCACGCCGCCGGGCGCCAACAGGTGATCACTGACTGAGGACAACAACTCGCTCATAGGTTTACGCCTTAAATTCGTGTTCTGAAGCAGGCCGCTGTGCGCCCTGCGAGAAAAACCGCCGATGACTCACCACCGGCATACGCGCCCTGATGGACGCTTGTTCAATACTGTCGCGTTCGGCCAACAACACCGCTTCGCCTTGATCCTGACTCGCCAGCACACGGCCCCACGGGTCGATGATCGCCGCATGGCCGAAGGTTTCCCGCGGTCCCGGATGGGTTCCGCCTTGCGCTGCGGCCAGTACATAACACTGAGTCTCGATGGCCCGCGCCCGAATCAGAACATCCCAATGCGCAGCGCCGGTCACCGCAGTAAACGCCGACGGTGCGGTAATCAATTCGGCACCGGCGGCACGCAATTCGCTGTACAGCTCGGGAAAGCGCAAGTCGTAACACACACTCAGACCGAGACGACCGACCGGCGTATCCGCCACCACCACTCCGCTGCCATAAGCATAGTCATCGGATTCGCGATAACGCCCGCGATTGTCCGCCACATCCACGTCGAACAGATGCAACTTGTCATAGCGGGCAACGATTTCGCCCTGATCATCGACCAGCAACGAGCAGGCATTGACCTTGGCCGTCGGTTGATCAACCGGCGGCAACGGTAAAGTGCCAGCCACTATCCATAACTTGAGGTCGCGAGCGGTCTGTTTCAACCACGGCAGGATCGGTCCTTCGCCCATTGCTTCGGCGCGGCCGATGTCAGCGATGTCGCGACGGCCCATGGCGGCGAAGTTTTCCGGCAGCACCGCCAGCTTCGCGCCGCCGGCCGCTGCCTGTTCGAGCAGGCGCCGGGCCTGAGCCAGATTGGCCAGCACGTCGCTCTGGCTGACCATTTGAATCACCGCTAAAGACATGGCGAACTCCGCAAGAGGTATGCGGCCATGCTACTCCATCGGTTCAGGGACTGGCTGTTCAAAAAGGCTTGTCGAAGGTGATTTTCGGCTCTTTCCATGGGCCTTTGACGGTGTATTTCACACTGGCAAAGCGCGCCACGCGGTCGCCGATCAGCTTGTCGATGAGGAACAACGCGCCGCCAACCGCCGGTGCGCCGACGATCAGCGCCGCAATCGGCAGGTTGTTGGTCACCGGCAACGTCACCAACAACTTGGCGTCAACCTTGTCGCCGACCAGATCCAGCGTGCCGTCGAGTTCAAGATTGCTCGAAGGGCCGGTCAGGCGGATCGGTTCGCGGGTCACGTAGACACCGTTGGTGGCGACCAGCAAACCTTTGACCCGGTCATAGCTCAAGCCTTTGCCGAACAGATCGGAGAAGTCCAGACGTAAACGGCGGCCGATGGAGTTGAAGTTGAGCAGACCGAACACTCGCAACGCCTGCGCGCCGCCCTCCACTTCAACAAACTGGCCTTTGTTCAGCGATGCGTCGAGGGTGCCGGAGAAGCGCTTGGTCGCCAGCCATGCCGGAGAGCCCGGCCAGCGGCCATCGACGTCCATGTGAAACTCTTCGCTGGTCACGCTCGGGGCAAAGCCCCAGCCCTTGAGGACGTCCGCGAGGTTCTTGCCACCAATGCGCCCCTTATACCAACTGGTGGTCGCGCCCGGCGGCCCTTCCCAGCCACCGTTACCCTGCAACAGGATGCCTTTGAGGCCCATGTCGAGATTGTTCAGGGCAATGCCTTTGGCAGTCGGCCGAACCTTCAACGACCAGCCGCCGACTAGATCCGGCCCCAGAAACAGCTGATTGACGGTGATATCCAGTGCCGGAATTTTCGTCGGGTCGACCGATACCAATGGGTCTGGCGAATTTTCGTCGGCCTGTACCGTCGGGTCCGGCGCCGGCAGTTTCACGTATTGCAGATTGACGGCAATCGGCACGCCCTTGGCGTCAGGAAGACTTGCCGATCCTTTCGCCTGCAGGCTGTCGAGGGCCAGGTTCCACGCGCCTGGCTTGCGATTGACCTGAACCGACGCCTGATCCAGCGTGGTCCCGAATGCCGTGAGTTTGCCAACCTTGAAATCAGCACTGTTGAGCAACTGCTTGGCGCTGCCGCCCGGATCCTGCCCGGCGTATTTGTTGGCCAGGTCCTGCCACGGTGCGACGTCGAGCTCCGACAGTACTCCACGAATCCGCAGGCCTTTGGCACCCGGCAGCACGGCTTCGCCGGCTCCGAGGAACAGCTCGCCTCGGCCATCGGCGAAGTTCGTCGGTGGTGCCGCAAAAGTGAAGTTGGCCAGTTGGTCGTAGTTGACCCAGTAACGCCGCTCCTGCCCCTGCAAGGTCATCCGGAACACCGTATCGCGCCCGACGTCCGCCGCCATGCCGAACGGCGCGGGCAAGTCCACCGCCACACCTTTCATGCTGGAGCTGACCAGCAACTGGCTGTCGGCGCCGTCCAGATTCAATTGCAATTGATAAGGAATGGTTCCGGAAACCGGCAATGGTTGTGTCACGCCCAGCCAGTCGGTGAGTTTCTTCACTTCGACCTGCCCGGATGCCGCGACCCGAGTCTTGAGTTTGCCAGGGCTGCCATCGGCGAAAATCTGCGCAGTCACCGGTTTGTCGAACGCGCGCGCCGCAATGTTCTGCCCGCTGAGTCCTTTGGCACTGTCAAAGCGGAAATCGCCCTTGAGTTGAGTCAGCTCCAGTTTCGGCTCAGCCAGTTTCAGGCGGGCATTGGCGGTTTTGAAGTCGACGAGGATTTTCGGCTGGTCGCCGCCCTTGTCCAGCGGGATATCGAGCTTGAGCTTGCCTTGCAGATCGCCCGCGCCTTCCCAACCGGCAAAGGTCTCACCGGTACCGATCGGTGCGTCCTGAAGGATTTTCAGGCCATCACCGAGGCCACCGGCAAACGCGCCATCGAGATACATGTGCGTGTGTTGCCCGGCCGGTACGTGGGGAATATTGACGAAGACATCGCTGACCTGAGTGTCGAGCAACTGACCTTTATTGGCCCAGATCCGTACGCCACTGTCTTCGATGAACACGTCACCACTGACCTTGCTCACGTGCGGCCAGCCTGGCTGAAAGGCCAGTTCAGCGTCGTGCACCTTGAAGAACAGGCTGATGCTGCGGTCGGCCTCACCGGCATTCTTGCTCAGCGAGCCCTGATACTGGAAGAAGCCCTGGTCGACCGCACCTTTGAGGATTGCCGTACGCAGCCACTCGTCGAGCGCCGGGCTCAAGACTTCGGGCAGGTATTTGGCGGTGTAGCGACCGTCGCCCTCGACCAGACCGACACGCAGGTCCATGTAGTCTTCCTGGCTATGATCGAAATGCAGGCGAATCAGGAAATCGCCGGCAATCTTGCCCTCCTCGCCAAGCACCTTCAGATACGGGGCGATCAGGGTGAAGCCGTCTTTATCGAGCTTCCAGGTCAGGCGTGCGTTGGCCTGAATGTACTGCCATGGCTTGGCGAAAATCGGGTCGAGGTGCAGGACAAAATCCTTGCTGTCCATGCGCAACTCGCCACCGTCGAGGTTGCCGCTGAGGCTGCCGCTGACGTTCCGAGCCGCCGGCGCGCCGTGGTAGGCATCGAAACCGACGTTATCCAGATTGGTGGCGAAACTGAATTTGTTGCCGTCGGTGGCATTGGGGCGGAAATCCAGCAGCACGTTACGCAGGCCACCGGTGACTTTCAGATGATCAACGGCCGTGGCGAAACCTTGCGGTAACGGCCCCAAGGCATTGAGCAGTGGTGTGATCGGGGTCAGATCGAGGCGATCCGCCTGCAAGTGCCAGAGTTCTTCGACCTTGTCGGTCGCGCGCGTCTGCTTCACCTGTACATGTGACTCCCAGCGGTTTTCGCCGAAATTCATCGCCAGTGAATCGAGGGTAACGGTCGCGCCCTCATCACTGTTCTCGTAGTAGGCGTTAAGCGCCAGATTATTGATCTGGATCGGCTTGCGATCGGCGTAGGCGCCGGTCAGTTGTGGTGCATTCAAGCGTAACGCGGCACTTTGCAACGTGCCCTTGGCCCAATTGACCCAGAGCTCGCCGCCGGCCTTGATCTCGGAGAAATTCCACTGTTGGGTAAGACGCTCCGGCAGCCACTTCGACCAGTCGCTTTGCGGCAGGCTGGCGTAACCGTCCACCACACTGTCCTGCCATTGCTCGGGGCGAATCCGCGTGCGCAAACTCAGCGCCACCGGCTGGCCATCCGGCAAGGTCAAACGGGCGTCGAGGCGCTGACGGCTGGCGCCGGTTTTCAGATTGAGGCCGACATAGGTGAGCGTCAGTGGCGCGTGATCGAGGGGCTGCAAGGTCACCTGACTGTCGAGTACCGACAGTTGCTGAATCATTTGCGAGCGATTGAACAATTGCTGCGGATCGAGCGGCTGATCGTTCTGCACCGGTAGACCTTCCAACGCCCAAGTGCCGTCCCCGGCTTCCTTGAGGCTGATTTTCAGGCCGTTGAGTTCCAGGTGGGCAATCCGCACTTCGCGCGCCAACAGGCTGGCCCACAAATCCGGTACCGCGCGCACCCGATCCAGACGCAAGGCATTGGCGCCACTGCCGACCATCACGTCGTGGGCCAGCAGGATCGGGGCAAAACCGCTCCAGTTGCCTTCCAGTTCGCCGATCTGCAACGGCATGCCGAGGGCGGCACTGGCTTTGTCTTCAATGTCGGCGCGGTACTCAGCCACCAGCGGGGTCAGTTCGCGGCCGAGACTGACATACAACGCCATCAACACCAGAACCAACGCGCACAGGCCCAGCCCCCAGCGGGTGAGTGCGGCCAAAATGCGTGTCAGACGCTCCATGTCAGTCGGCTCCCATGGCAAAAATACTGCGAAAAGCTGAGGCCAGCCGCGGTGGAATAAAAGTGACGCAGGGGATCAGAGCAACACCACGTCATATTGTTCCTGGGAATACATGGTTTCCACCTGGAAGCGTATGGTGCGACCAATGAAACCTTCAAGCTCGGCGACGTTACCCGACTCTTCATCGAGCAAGCGGTCGACCACTTTCTGGTTCGCCAGCACCCGATAACCCTCGGCCTGATAAGCCCGGGCTTCACGGAGGATCTCGCGGAAAATCTCGTAACAGATGGTTTCCGCGGTTTTCAGTTTGCCGCGGCCCTGGCAACTGCTGCACGGTTCGCAGAGCACTTGCTCGAGACTTTCGCGGGTACGCTTGCGGGTCATCTGCACCAGGCCCAACTCAGTGATGCCGATGATGTTGGTCTTGGCGTGATCGCGCTCCAGCTGTTTTTCCAGGGTGCGCAGCACTTGGCGCTGATGCTCTTCGTCTTCCATGTCGATGAAGTCGATGATGATGATCCCGCCAAGGTTGCGCAGGCGCATCTGCCGGGCGATCGCGGTGGCCGCTTCGAGATTGGTCTTGAAGATGGTTTCTTCGAGGTTGCGATGGCCGACGAACGCGCCCGTATTCACATCGATCGTGGTCATGGCTTCCGCCGGATCCACCACCAGATAACCGCCGGATTTCAGCGGTACCTTGCGTTCGAGGGCTTTCTGGATTTCGTCTTCGACGCCATACAGGTCAAAAATCGGCCGTTCACCTGGATAGTGTTCCAGACGATCGGCGATTTCCGGCATCAATTCGGCGACGAACTGCGTGGTTTTCTGAAAGGTTTCCCGGGAATCGATGCGGATCTTCTCGATCTTCGGGTTGACCAGATCACGCAGCGTACGCAACGCCAGACCGAGGTCTTCGTAAATCACGCTAGGCGCGGAGATGGTTTTGATCTGCTCGTTGATCTGATCCCACAGGCGTCGCAGATAACGGATGTCCATGAGGATTTCATCGGCGCCAGCGCCTTCGGCGGCGGTGCGCAGAATGAAACCGCCGGCCTCCTTGATGCCTTCTTTGGCCACGCAATCGCTGACCACCTGCTTGAGGCGTTCGCGCTCGGCTTCGTCTTCAATTTTCAGCGAGATGCCGACGTGGGCGGTGCGCGGCATGTACACCAGATAGCGCGACGGAATCGAAAGTTGCGTGGTCAAGCGCGCGCCTTTGGAGCCGATCGGGTCCTTGGTGACTTGCACCACCAGGCTTTGACCTTCGTGCACCAGCGCACTGATACTTTCGACCGCAGGACCTTCACGTAGAGAAATTTCGGCGGCGTGAATAAATGCCGCGCGATCCAGGCCGATGTCGACGAATGCCGCCTGCATACCCGGCAGCACCCGGACGATCTTGCCTTTATAGATGTTGCCGACGATCCCGCGCTTTTGCGTGCGCTCGACGTGGACTTCTTGCAGCACACCGTTTTCGACCACCGCCACGCGCGACTCCATCGGCGTGATGTTGATCAGAATCTCTTCACTCATGGCAGGATCTCGTTCAGGCGTGTTCACGATAATGGCCGCATCTGGATTCGTACGACGCTTATTGCGCGTTCAGGTTTTGCCAACAGGGTATGCCGAAATGGCCTAACAGTTCTGCGGTTTCGCAAACTGGCAGCCCGACCACCGCCGAATAGCTGCCATTGAGCCCGGCGACGAATACCGCGCCGAGCCCCTGAATGCCATAACCGCCGGCCTTGTCCCGGGGTTCGCCACTAGCCCAATAGGCAGCAGCTTCATCCGCGCTGATCGGACGGAACCGCACCAGACTGCGCACCACCCGCGATTCGCAGCGCTCGTCTTCAAGCACGGCAATGGCGGTCAGCACTTCATGTTCCTTGCCGGACAACATCATCAGCATGGCGCATGCATCGGCTTCGTCCACCGGTTTGCCAAGAATTTTGCCGTCCAGCACCACAGCGGTGTCGGCACCCAGCACGCAGCATGGCTGAGCAGACACGACTGTACGTCGCCCCGCCTCGGCCTTGCCACGCGCGAGGCGCTCGACATAGGCCGACGGCGATTCTTCGGGTAAAGGGGTTTCGTCGATATCCGCACTGATGGCGGAGAACGGAATGCCGATCTGCGTGAGCAATTCACGGCGACGCGGCGATCCGGAGGCGAGGTAAAGCGGCTTCATCAAAACATCTCCCTGTTCAGTGCCCAGCTTCACCGGCTCAATTGATTTTGTAGCGGCGGCGCAATCCACGCAGGGCGAAGCTGACCCAGGGCCAGAGCAATGCGCTGACCAGTGCCGGCAGGACCAGCGCCAGGGTCGGCTGGCGGTTGCCAGTCAGGGCGCTGAGCCACAATTGCACCAGTTGCGCGAGGCCAAAGATCACCAGGATCACCAGACACTGCTGCCACATCGGGAACATCCGCAAGCGCTGCTGCAATGACAGCACCAGGAACGTAATCAGCGAGAGGATGAGCGCGTTTTGCCCAAACAGATCGCCTTGCAATACGTCTTCGGCCAACCCCAGACAGAACGCTGTGACCATGCCGACCGTCTGCGGCATGTACAGCGCCCAGAACGTCAGTAGCAAGGCCAGCCACAGCGGGCGAAGGATTTCCATGAAGATCGGCAACGGTGACACGCTGAGCAACAGGCCGATCAAAAATGTCAGCCAGACCATCCAGCCATTTCGAGAAGCTTTCACACCGACCATTATTCTCGTCCCCTGGTGGTGACTGGCGCCGTGACCGGTGGTTTGGCGGGTGGTTTGCCGGCGGCTGGCGAAGAGGCCGGCGGCTTCGCCGCAGCCGGTACAGTCGCTGGCGGTTTGCTTGCACCCGGTTTGACCGCCGTCGCGGCGGGCGCTGTGGTTGCTGGCGCCTGTTCGGGAGTCGAAGGGGCGGCAGGCGCCGGCATGACCAGAGGTTTCGAAACGTTGGCAGGCATCATCGGACCGCCGCCATGGGCATCCAGAATTTCCTGAGCCTGCGCAGCGTCGTTGGCGCGTTCCTCAGCCGTACGTGAGTCACTGAACACCAGCAGCAAGTAGCGACTGCGGTTCAGCGCAGCGGTCGGTACCGCGCGAACGATCGCAAATGGCTGGCCAGAGTCATGGATCACTTCCTTGACCGTCGCCACCGGATAACCCGCCGGGAAACGCTGTCCGAGCCCGGAGCTGACCAGCAGATCGCCTTCCTTGATATCCGCCGTGTCGGCGACATGCCGCAATTCCAGGCGCTCCGGGTTGCCGGTACCGCTGGCAATCGCCCGTAGTCCGTTACGGTTCACCTGCACAGGAATGCTGTGGGTGGTGTCGGTCAACAGCAATACACGCGAGGTGTACGGCATCAACTCGACCACTTGCCCCATCAGACCGCGAGCATCGAGCACCGGCTGACCGAGCACCACGCCGTCGCGCTCACCTTTATTGATGATGATTCGATGGGTGAAGGGATTGGGATCCATGCCGATCAGCTCGGCCACTTCGACCTTCTCATTGACCAGTGCGGAAGAGTTGAGCAACTCGCGCAATCGAACGTTCTGCTCCGTCAGGGCGGCCAATTTCTGCATACGCCCTTGATAAAGCAGGTTTTCGGTCTTGAGCTTTTCGTTTTCGGCGAAGAGCTCGGTGCGGCTGCCGAACTGGCTGGCAATCCCTTCCCACAGCCGTCCGGGCAGGTCAGTGATCCAGTAGGCATCCATCAGCACTAGCGACGCTTGTTTGCGTGCAGGCTTGAGCAGATCAAAGCGGGCATCGACCACCATCAGCGCGACCGATAGCACGGCCAGCACCAACAGGCGCACACCCAACGAAGGGCCTTTGGCGAAAAGCGGTTTAATAAGCCGCTCCTCCCAGGCAAATGTTCTGTTTATTCATACGGCATCAAACCGGCCTGGATGAAGACTGACAGAAGATAAACGCCAACAGGCAGCACTGCAAAGTGCTGCCTGCGCGCTCACCCACGTATTGCACCCGGCGACTTATTCGCTCGAGAGCAGGTCCATGGTGTGCTTATCCATCATTTCCAATGCACGGCCACCGCCGCGAGCAACACAGGTCAGCGGATCTTCGGCAACGATCACTGGCAGACCGGTTTCCTGGGCCAGCAACTTGTCGAGGTCACGCAGCAATGCGCCACCACCGGTCAGCACCAGGCCACGCTCGGCGATGTCGGAAGCCAGTTCCGGCGGCGATTGCTCCAGCGCGCTTTTCACAGCCTGAACGATGGTCGCCAGAGACTCTTGCAGAGCTTCCAGTACTTCGTTGGAGTTCAGGGTGAATGCGCGTGGAACGCCTTCGGCCAGGTTGCGACCGCGAACGTCGACTTCGCGAACTTCGCCGCCCGGGTAGGCGGTGCCGATTTCCTGTTTGATGCGCTCAGCGGTGGACTCACCGATCAGGCTGCCGTAGTTACGGCGCACGTAGGTGATGATCGCTTCGTCGAAGCGGTCGCCGCCAACGCGGACGGATTCGGCATAGACCACACCGTTCAGGGAGATCAGCGCGATTTCGGTAGTACCACCGCCGATATCCACGACCATCGAACCGCGCGCTTCTTCGACCGGCAGGCCGGCACCGATCGCAGCAGCCATTGGCTCTTCGATCAGGAACACCTCACGCGCACCGGCACCAAGGGCCGATTCACGGATGGCACGACGCTCAACCTGAGTGGATTTGCATGGAACGCAGATCAGCACACGAGGGCTAGGCTGCAGAAAGCTGTTTTCGTGAACCTTGTTAATAAAGTATTGCAGCATCTTTTCGCAGACGCTGAAGTCGGCGATCACGCCGTCCTTCATCGGACGAATGGCAGCAATGTTGCCCGGCGTACGGCCGAGCATGCGCTTGGCCTCGGTGCCGACAGCAACGACACTTTTCTGGTTACCGTGTGTCCGAATGGCCACAACCGATGGCTCATTCAGGACGATACCGCGCTCGCGCACGTAAATAAGGGTGTTGGCAGTGCCCAGGTCAATGGAAAGATCGCTGGAAAACATGCCACGCAGTTTCTTGAACATGGGAAAGGGACCCTAGGCAACGCGTGGGTAAAAAAGTGCGGCAAACTCTAACAACGACAGGGATTTTGGGCAAGGCGCCAATATGTTAAATTGGCCGCTTTTCTGTGCACCAAGCCCCACAATCGCGGCCTTATGACCGTAGAAGTGCGGTAGTGTTCCGACAATCTAACACACGGACGCCGTCCGTTCTGTTTTCCACAGGAGAATCCCGATGGCGCTAGAACGCTCCGACGTGGAAAAAATCGCTCATCTGGCCTGCCTTGGCCTCAATGATGCCGATCTTCCACACATTACTTCCGCTCTCAACAGCATTCTCGGTCTGGTCGACGAAATGCAGGCTGTTAATACCGACGGAATCGAGCCTCTGGCCCACCCGCTGGAAGCCAGTCAGCGCCTGCGCGCCGACGTTGTGACCGAGACCAATCACCGCGAGGCCTACCAGTCCATCGCACCAGCGGTCGAAAACGGCCTGTATCTGGTTCCGAAAGTCATCGACTAAAGGGAAAGAGCCTGCAATGCATCAAATGACTCTGGCCGAGATCGCCCGCGGTCTCGCCGATAAAAAGTTTTCCTCCGAAGAGCTGACCAAAGTCCTGCTGGCGCGCATTACCCAGCTCGATCCGCAGCTCAACAGTTTTATCAGCCTCACCGAAGCGCTGGCCCTCGAGCAGGCGAAAGCCGCCGATACCCGCCGCGCCAATGGTGAGAGCGGCGCCCTGCTCGGCGCGCCGATCGCTCACAAAGACCTGTTCTGCACCCAGGGCATTCGCACCAGCTGCGGCTCGAAGATGCTCGACAACTTCAAAGCCCCGTACGACGCCACCGTGGTCGCGAAACTGGCGGCTGCCGGCGCGGTGACCCTGGGCAAGACCAACATGGACGAATTCGCCATGGGTTCGGCCAACGAGTCGAGCTGGTACGGCGCGGTGAAAAACCCGTGGAACCTGGAACACGTACCGGGCGGTTCGTCCGGCGGTTCAGCGGCGGCAGTAGCCGCTCGTCTGTTGCCTGCGGCCACGGCCACCGACACCGGCGGCTCGATCCGTCAGCCAGCTGCGTTCACCAACCTCACCGGCCTGAAACCGACCTACGGTCGTGTTTCGCGCTGGGGCATGATTGCTTACGCCTCCAGCCTTGATCAGGGCGGCCCGTTGGCGCGCACGGCCGAAGACTGCGCAATTTTGTTGCAAGGTATGGCTGGCTTCGATCAGAACGACTCCACCAGCATCGATGAGCCGGTGCCGGATTACTCGGCCAGCCTGGGCGATTCGCTGCAAGGCCTGCGCATTGGCGTGCCGAAGGAATACTTCAGCGCCGGTCTCGACCCGCGTATCGCCGAGCTGATCCAGAACAGCATCAAAGAGCTGCAGAAGCTCGGTGCCGTGATCAAGGAAATCAGCCTGCCGAACATGCAGCACGCGATCCCTGCGTACTACGTGATCGCCCCGGCAGAGGCCTCCTCGAACCTGTCGCGTTTCGACGGCGTGCGTTTCGGCCATCGCTGCGAGCAACCGAAAGACCTGATCGACCTGTACAAACGCTCGCGTGGCGAAGGCTTCGGCCCGGAAGTACAGCGCCGGATCATGGTCGGTGCCTACGCGCTGTCCGCCGGTTACTACGACGCCTACTACCTGAAAGCGCAGAAGATCCGTCGCCTGGTGAAGAACGATTTCATGGCTGCCTTTAATGAAGTCGACATCATCCTCGGCCCGACCACGCCGAACCCGGCCTGGAAGCTTGGCGCCAAGAACAGCGACCCGGTCGCTGCCTATCTGGAAGACGTCTACACCATCACCGCCAACCTCGCGGGCCTGCCGGGCCTGTCGATGCCGGCCGGTTTTGTCGACGGTCTGCCGGTTGGCGTGCAGTTGCTCGCGCCGTATTTCCAGGAAGGTCGCCTGTTGAACGTTGCTCACCAGTATCAGCTCAACACTGACTGGCACACCCGCACCCCAACCGGCTTCTGAGGAGACACACATGCAATGGGAAGTCGTGATCGGGCTGGAGATTCACACTCAGCTCACTACCCGGTCGAAAATCTTTTCCGGTAGTTCCACCACATTCGGTTCGGAGCCGAACACTCAGGCCAGCCTGATCGACCTGGGCATGCCCGGCGTGTTGCCGGTACTGAACCAGGAAGCGGTGCGCATGGCGGTGATGTTCGGTCTGGCGATTGACGCCGAGATCGGTCAGCACAACGTGTTCGCCCGCAAGAACTACTTCTACCCGGACCTGCCGAAGGGCTACCAGATCAGCCAGATGGAATTGCCGATCGTCGGCAAGGGCCACCTGGATATCGCCCTGGAAGACGGCACCGTCAAACGTGTCGGCATCACCCGCGCGCACCTGGAAGAAGACGCTGGCAAGAGCCTGCACGAAGAATTCAACGGTGCCACCGGCATCGACCTGAACCGTGCCGGCACGCCGCTGCTGGAAATCGTTTCCGAGCCGGACATGCGCAGCGCCAAGGAAGCCGTGGCTTACGTCAAGGCGATCCACGCGTTGGTACGTTATCTGGGCATCTGCGACGGCAACATGGCCGAAGGCTCGCTGCGTTGCGACTGCAACGTGTCGATCCGTCCGAAAGGCCAGGTTGAGTTCGGCACGCGTTGCGAGATCAAGAACGTCAACTCGTTCCGCTTTATCGAGAAGGCGATCAACTCCGAGATCCAGCGTCAGATCGAGCTGATCGAAGACGGCGGCAAAGTGATCCAGCAGACCCGTCTGTACGATCCGAACAAGGACGAAACCCGTCCGATGCGTTCGAAAGAAGAAGCCAACGACTACCGTTACTTCCCCGATCCAGACCTGCTGCCGGTGGTCATCGAAGAGTCGTTCCTCGGCGAGGTGCGCGCCACCCTGCCGGAACTGCCACCGCAAAAGCGCGAGCGCTTCCAGAGCCAGTTCGGTCTGTCGGCGTACGACGCCAACGTGCTGGCCACCAGCCGTGAGCAGGCGGACTACTTCGAGAAGGTCGCAGCCATCGGCGGCGACGCCAAACTGGCGGCGAACTGGGTGATGGTCGAGTTGGGCAGTCTGCTCAACAAGCAAGGCCTGGACATCGACGAGTCGCCGGTTTCTGCCGAGCTGTTGGGCGGCATGTTGCAGCGCATCAAGGACAACACCATCTCCGGCAAGATCGCCAAAGTGGTGTTCGAAGCGATGGCCAACGGTGAAGGCAGCGCGGACGAGATCATCGAAAAACGTGGCCTGAAGCAGGTTACCGACAGCGGTGCGATCTCGGCGGTACTGGACGAAATGCTCGCGGCTAACGCCGAGCAGGTTGAACAATACCGTGCGGCGGATGAAGCCAAGCGCGGCAAGATGTTCGGCTTCTTCGTCGGTCAGGCGATGAAAGCGTCGAAAGGCAAAGCCAACCCGCAGCAAGTGAACGAACTGCTGAAAAGCAAGCTCGAAGGCTGACCACAATGGAGCCAGATCCAAAGCCTGGCTCCGTCTCCTGTAGGAGTGAGCCTGCTCGCGATAGCGATTTGACAGTCACTTTTCCGGTGCCTGACATTGCGCTATCGCGAGCAGGCTCACTCCTACATTTGTTTTTGGGAAACCTTGAATGAAGCGTCTGCTCAGCCTTTTTGCCCTGCTCTCTTTACTGGCCGGTTGCGCCAGCACCGATACCATCGACCCGCACGGTTACGACCAGACCGGCGTCGCCTCTTATTACGGTGCCAGGCACCACGGTAAACGCACCGCCAGTGGCGAAGCGTTCAACCAGAATTCCCTGACCGCCGCCCATCGCCAGTTACCCTTCGGCACACGGGTGAAGGTCACCAATCTGAAAAACGATGAATCTGTCGTGGTCCGTATCAATGATCGTGGCCCGCATACCCGTGGACGCCTGATCGACGTCTCCCGCGAGGCCGCCGAGCAGCTCGGCATGCTGCGCAGCGGCACCGCACGGGTTCGCGTGCAGGCCCTCGACTGATGGAGCGCTGACCATTTTCGGATTAGCCGACTTACCCCTGATCAGCGTGATCGAACTGCTGGCCGGTCTGTGCCTGCTGATCTTTGGCGCCGAATTGATGGTGCGCGCAGCAGTGCGTCTGGCGGCGCGTCTGCATGTACGGCCGCTGATCATCGGCCTGACCATCGTCGCCCTCGGCAGCAGCGCACCGCAAATGGCCGTCAGCGTGCAAGCGGCGTTGGCGCACAACCCCGATATTGCGGTCGGCAGCGTGGTTGGCAGCAGCATCTTCAACATCCTCGTCACCCTCGGCCTGTCGGCACTGATCATTCCGCTGCGCGTCTCCCGGCAACTGGTGCGCCTCGACATTCCGTTGATGATCGGCGCCAGTCTGCTGGTGTTCATATTGGCGTGGAATGAAGAAATCGGACGCTTCGACGGCATTCTGTTGTTGGGCGCATTGGCGCTGTATCTCGGCTTACTGTTGCGCCAGTCACGGCACTCGACGCGGCCACATTCAGAACAGCCTCAAGCTGCGCAGGCCTCCTGGATCGGCAGTTTGCTGATGATCGTTATCGGTCTGGCGATGCTGGTGTTCGCCGGGCATCTATTGCTCGGCGCCGCCGTCGTGGTGGCCACCGACCTTGGTTTCTCCGAGCGGGTAATCGGCCTGACCGTGGTCGCCGTCGGCACTTCGCTGCCGGAACTGGCGACCTCACTGATCGCCGCACTGCGTGGGCAACGCGATATCGCCGTGGGCAACGTGATCGGTGCCAACCTGTTCAACCTGCTCGGCGTGCTCGGCCTCACCGCGCTGATCGCACCGACGCCGTTGTCGGTGTCGCCGAACGCGCTGGATTTCGACCTGCCGGTGATGCTCGGTGTCGCGGCGCTGTGCCTGCCGGTGTTCTATTCCGGCTACCGCGTGACGCGGGCCGAAGGTCTGTTGCTGCTCGGTTTGTATCTGGCCTATGGGCTGCACGTGGTGTCGTTCACCACCGGCATGCCCCTGGCCGGCAAGCTTGAGCGAATGATGTTGTTTTATGTCCTGCCAACGCTGCTGACGTTCTTGTTGTTCACGTCGATCCGCGCCTGGCGCCGCCAACACCACAAGAGTGAAAAACCATGACCGAATCGAAGAAGTCCGGGGTTGAAGTCCGTCGCCAGGTAATGGGCGATGCGTTTGTTGATCGCGCCTTGGGCAACGCCACCGAGTTCACCCAGCCGCTGCAGGATTTCGTCAATGAACATGCCTGGGGTGGCGTGTGGAATCGTGAAGGCCTGCCGCTGAAAACCCGCAGCCTGATCACCCTCGCCGCGCTGACGGCGTTGAAGTGTCCGCAAGAGCTGAAGGGCCATGTGCGCGGTGCGCTGAACAATGGCTGCACCGTGGATGAGATTCGTGAGGCGCTGCTGCATTGCGCGGTGTATGCCGGGGTACCGGCGGCGATTGATGCGTTTCGCGCGGCGCAGGAAGTGATCGATACGTATCAGAAACCTGAATGATTGAACTGACGCCTTCGCGAGCAAGCTCGCTCCCACATTGGATTGCATTTCAAATGTGGGAGCGAGCTTGCTCGCGAAGAGGCCCGGGAGAGCAACCCAAGATCCAGGCTAGATCCACCCACCCCACTGCAAAACAAAGATCCCGACGTTAGTTGTGATCGCCGCCATCAACGTGGTCATCACGATAATCGCCGCCGCCAATTCATGATTGCCCTGCGCCGCGCGGGCCATGACGAAACTCGCCGCCGCCGTCGGACTGCCGAAATACAGAAACAGTATCCCCAACTCCGCCCCACGAAAGCCCCACAACCAAGCCCCCAACGTTGCCAGCACCGGCAAGCCGACCATCTTCACCAGACTGGAACTGAGCGCCATGTTGCCGCTCTTGCGCAATGCCGCCAGCGACAGCGTGCCGCCGATGCAGATCAGCGCCAGTGGCAAGGTGGTCTGCGCCAGATACTGACCGGACGTCTCCAGCCATCCCGGCAAACCGATCTTGAAATAGGCAAACGGCGCCGCCGCAATCACGCTAATGATCAGCGGATTGCTGAACACGCTTTTGCAGATGCTCCACGGATCGGACTTGATCACCGGGCTGTACACCGCCAGCACGATGGTCGACAGCGTGTTGTAAAACAGGATCACCAGCGCCGCGAGAATCGCCCCGAGGGAAATCCCGTAGTCGCCGTACATGCTCGCTGCCAGTGCCAGGCCAATGACGCCGTTGTTGCCGCGAAACGCGCCTTGGGTATAGATGCCGCGATCTTCACGCGGGCATTTGAAAATCGCCCAACCCCAGGCCAGGGCAAAGCTCACCAGCGTGGCGAGGGAGAAGTAGATCAGCAGGGACGGTTGCAACGCGGCGTGCAGATCGGCATGCAGAATGCCGAGAAAAAGCAGCGCCGGCATGGTGACGTTGAACACCAGCGACGAGGCGGTGTGGATGAAGTTGTCGTTGATCCAGTCGATGCGCTTGAGCAGCACACCGAGAAACAGCATGGCAAACACCGGCGCGGTGATGTTCAGGGTTTCGAGGAAAATTGCCAGCATGCCGGGGGAGCCTTGGGTGAGCGTCGTTAGGCGCCGATGATAAAGCAAAAGCCCCTCACCCTAGCCCTCTCCCGGAGGGAGAGGGAACCGATCGGGGGATATTGCAGAAATCCATCGACCTGAAATGACATCGCTGAATCCAGAACTGCTTGTCGAGTCCATAATCAACTCGATATTTCAGGTCGATGTATTGCGCAAGACAACTCGGTCGGCCCCCTCTCCCTCTGGGAGAGGGCTGGGGTGAGGGCCAAGCCGATCACGCATCAAGTAATCGGCGCCGGGTTAAACAACGTAATGTCGTTATGCAGCCTGTGTTTCTCCGCCCACGTCTGCTGCTTACCGCTCGCAACATCCAGGTAATAGTGAAACAACTCCCAACCCAATTCCTCGATCGTCGCGCGCCCGGTGGCGATCCGCCCGGCATCGATGTCGATCAGATCCGGCCAGCGCTGCGCCAGCTCCGTACGCGTCGACACCTTCACCACCGGCGCCATCGCCAAACCGTAAGGCGTGCCACGCCCGGTGGTGAACACATGCAGGTTCATCCCCGCCGCCAACTGCAACGTACCGCAGACAAAATCGCTCGCCGGCGTCGCACAGAAAATCAAACCCTTCTGCTTGAAACGCTCGCCCGGGCCCAGCACGCCATTGATCGCACTGCTACCGGATTTGACGATCGAACCCAGCGACTTCTCGACAATGTTCGACAGCCCGCCCTTCTTGTTGCCCGGCGTGGTGTTGGCGCTGCGATCCGCTTCACCCTTGGCCAGGTAACGGTCGTACCAATCCATCTCACGCACCAGTTCCTCGGCGACGGTTTTGCTTTCGGCGCGTGAAGTCAGCAGATAAATCGCATCGCGCACTTCGGTGACTTCGGAAAACATCACCGTCGCCCCCGCGCGCAACAACAAGTCCGAGGCGTAGCCCAGCGCCGGGTTGGCGGTGATCCCGGAAAACGCATCACTGCCGCCGCACTGCATGCCGAGGATCAACTCGGACGCCGGCACGGTTTCGCGGCGGCGTTGGTCGAGCTTCTTCAAACGGACTTCAGCCAGTTCCATGATCTGCTCGATCATCTCGGTGAACCCGTGACTGGAATCCTGCAAGCGATACAGCCAAGGATCGCTGAGATCCACCGAAGCATCGTCTTCGTGCATCACCTGCCCGGCCTGCAATTTTTCGCAGCCCAGGCTGATCACCAACGCCTCGCCACCGAGGTTCGGGTTGCGCGCCAGATTGCGCACGGTGCGGATCGGGATGTAGGCGTCGGTGGCGGTAATCGCCACGCCGCAGCCATAGCTATGAGTCAGCGCCACCACGTCATCGACGTGCGGATACTTCGGCAGCAGTTCTTCCTTGATGCGTTTCACCGCGTGATCAAGCACGCCGGTGACGCACTGCACCGTGGTGGTGATGCCGAGAATATTACGCGTGCCGACGGTACCGTCGGCGTTGCGATAACCCTCGAACGTGAAACCTTCCAGCGGTGCCTGCGCGTCCGGCACCTCGGTGGACAGCGGCAAGCTGTCCAGCGGCGGCGCGGTCGGCATGCGCAGTTGATCTTCCTTGACCCAACTGCCACGGCGAATCGGCTGCAATGCATAGCCAATCACCTGACCGTAGCGAATCACCTGGCCGCCCTCGGGAATGTCTTCGAGGGTGACCTTGTGGCTCTGCGGCACAAATTCCAGCGTCACCAGGCCATCGGTAAATTCAGTGCCGGCCGGGGCGCCCTGGTCGTTGACCACGACCACCACATTGTCCCGCTCGTGCAGGCGGATGTGGCGCGGCGAGTCGGAATGTTCAATCAACTGCATGACGCCGCTCCTCAGGAATGCGCTTGGGACAATTTACCGCTGGCTTCAACACCGCCGTTGGTTGGCGGCTCTTTGAGGACCACACGTTTGATCGGGCCAACGATGACCAGATAGCTGAACACCGCGACCAGTGCGTTGGCACCGACGAACACCAGCGCCCATTTGAACGAACCGGTGGAGCTGATGATGTAGCCAATCACGATCGGCGTGGTAATCGAAGCGATGTTGCCGAAAGTGTTGAACAGGCCACCGCTCAGACCGGCGATCTGTTTTGGCGAGGTGTCGGAGACCACCGCCCAACCGAGTGCGCCAACGCCTTTGCCGAAGAAGGCCAGGGCCATGAAGCCAACCACCATCCATTCCACTTCAACATAGTTGCAGGCAACGATGCTGCTGGAAACCAGCAGGCCGGCAATGATCGGCGCTTTGCGCGCGAAGGTCAGCGAGTGGCCCTTGCGCAACAGGTAGTCAGAAATCACCCCACCGAGCACGCCGCCGATAAAGCCGCAGATTGCCGGCAACGAGGCGATGAAACCAGCCTTGAGAATGGTCATGCCACGCTCTTGCACCAGATACACCGGGAACCAGGTCAGGAAGAAATAGGTGATGCCGTTGATGCAGTACTGGCCCAGATACACGCCGAGCATCATGCGGTTGGTCAGCAGTTGACGGATGTAATCCCACTTCGGACCGTCGGACTTTTTGCCCTTCTGATCCATGTCGACCATGCCGCCGTTTTCAGCGATGTGTTTGAACTCGGCTTCGTTGATACGCGGGTGTTCACGCGGGCTGTAGATCACTTTCAGCCAGACCAGCGAGAAGATGATCCCGAGAATCCCCATGACGATAAACACGTGCTCCCAGCCAAAGGAGTAAACGATCCAGCCCATCAGCGGTGCGAACAACACGGTGGCAAAGTATTGCGCCGAGTTGAAGATCGCCGAAGCAGTGCCGCGTTCAGCGGTCGGGAACCACGCGGCGACGATGCGCGCGTTGCCGGGGAACGAAGGCGCTTCAGCCAGACCGACGAGGAAGCGCAGCATGAACAGCGCAACGATCGCCGTGGACATGCCGAATTCACCGACAAAGCCTTGCAGCACGGTGAACAGCGACCAGGTGAAAATGCTCAGGGCATAGACTTTTTTCGAACCGAAGCGATCGAGCAGCCAGCCACCGGGAATTTGCCCGGCCACGTAGGCCCAACCGAATGCGGAGAAGATATAGCCGAGGGTGACTGCGTCGATGCCCAGGTCTTTTTGCAGGCTGGAGCCGGCAATGGCGATCGTGGCACGGTCGGCGTAGTTGATCGTGGTCACCAGAAACAGCATGAGCAAGATCAAATAGCGGACGTGAGTCGGCTTGGACGATTGCATGTAGATGTACTCCCACTGATTATTTTTATGCGCGGGTGAATCTTCTTTGGTATTCCCTGTAGGAGCTGCCGAAGGCTGCGATCTTTAAGATCGAGATCAAAAGATCGCAGCCTTCGGCAGCTCCTACAGGGGTATTGCGTGTATCAGGAACCGATGTAACTGGTCTTCACGACCGTGTAGAACTCTTGCGCATAGCGGCCTTGCTCACGTGATCCATAGGATGAACCTTTACGGCCACCGAACGGAACGTGGTAATCGACGCCAGCGGTCGGCAGATTGACCATCACCATCCCGGCTTGCGAATGGCGCTTGAAGTGGTTGGCGTACTTCAACGAGGTGGTTGCAATACCCGCCGACAGGCCGAATTCGGTGTCGTTGGCCATCGCCAGCGCCGCGTCGTAGTCAGCTACGCGAACGATGTTGGCCACCGGCCCGAAAATCTCTTCGCGGCTGATGCGCATCGACGCTTCACTGTCGGCAAACAGCGTTGGCGCGAGGAAGTAACCCTCGGTGTCGCAGGTCACCAATCCACCGCCGCTGACCAGACGCGCACCTTCGGACTGGCCGATGTCGATGTACTTCATGTCCTGTTCCAGCTGCGCTTGCGAAACCACTGGACCAATATCGGTGCCGGATTTCAGTGCGTGGCCGACCTTGATCGACTTCATGCGCTCGGCCATGGCTTCAACGAACTTGTCGTGAATCCCGGCGGTAACGATCAAACGGCTCGACGCGGTGCAACGTTGGCCGGTGGAGTAGAACGCGCTCTGCACCGACAGCTCGACCGCTTGCTTGAGGTCGGCGTCGTCGAGAATGATCTGCGGGTTCTTGCCGCCCATTTCCAGCTGAACCTTGGCCTGGCGCGACACGCAGTTGACCGCGATCTGCCGACCCACACCCACCGAACCGGTGAAGCTGATGCCGTCGACTTTCGGGCTCTGCACCAGCGCATCGCCAACCACGCGACCGCTGCCCATCACCAGGTTGAACACGCCAGCCGGGAAGCCTGCGCGGGAGATGATTTCTGCCAGTGCCCAGGCGCAGCCCGGAACCAGATCGGCGGGTTTCAACACCACGCAGTTGCCGTAGGCCAGCGCCGGAGCGATTTTCCACGCCGGAATGGCGATCGGGAAATTCCACGGAGTGATCAGACCGACCACACCCAGTGCTTCGCGGGTCACTTCAACGTTGACGCCCGGACGCACCGACGGCACGTAGTCGCCGGACAGACGCAGGCATTCACCGGCGAAGAACTTGAAGATGTTGCCGGCGCGGGTCACTTCGCCGATGGCTTCGGGCAGGGTCTTGCCCTCTTCCCGGGCCAGCAGGGTGCCGAGTTCTTCGCGGCGGGCGAGGATTTCCGTGCCGACTTTATCCAGCGAATCGTGACGGGCCTGAATACCCGAAGTCGAATACGCCGGGAATGCCGCGCGGGCGGCGTCGATGGCGGCGTGAACCTGAGTCAGGTCAGCCTTGGCGTAATCGCCGATGGTGTCGCTCAGTTCCGACGGGTTGATGTTGGCCGAATAGTCGGCACCGGCAACCCATTCGCCGTTGATGTAGTTGTCGTAGCATTTTGCATTTGTCACAGGGGCAGCCCTCAAAACTAAAAGCCTTTACGCAAAAAGCCGCTGATTACTCAGCGGCCGCGTTTTTGTCGGGTGTTACTGCGCACCTTGCTTGTCGATCAGCGCGGCGAGCATTTCGTACTCTTCACCGGTCAGATCGGTCAGCGGCGCCCGCACCGGGCCTGCGTCATAGCCGGCGATTTTTGCGCCTGCCTTGACGATGCTCACGGCGTAACCGGCCTTGCGGTTGCGGATGTCGAGGTACGGCAGGAAGAAGTCGTCGATGATCTTGCCGACGGTGGCGTGATCTTCACGGGCGATCGCGTGGTAGAAGTCCATCGCGGTTTTCGGAATGAAGTTGAACACCGCCGAGGAGTAGACTGGCACGCCCAAAGCCTTGTAGGCAGCGGCGTAGACTTCGGCGGTCGGCAGACCACCCAGGTAGCTGAAGCGATCACCGAGGCGGCGACGGATCGACACCATCAACTCGATATCGCCCAGACCGTCCTTGTAACCGATCAGGTTCGGGCAGCGCTCGGCCAGACGTTCCAGCAGCGGCGCGGTGAGGCGGCAAACGTTGCGGTTGTAAACGACTACGCCGATGTTGACCGATTTACACACGGCTTCAACGTGAGCGGCAACACCGTCCTGGCTCGCTTCGGTCAGGTAGTGCGGCAGCAGCAACAGACCTTTGGCACCCAGACGCTCGGCTTCTTGAGCGTATTCGATGGCCTGACGGGTCGAACCACCGACACCGGCGAGGATCGGCACGCTGGTTTCGCAAGTATCGACGGCAGTCTTGATGATTTCCGAGTATTCGCTGGCCGCAAGGGAGAAGAACTCACCGGTGCCGCCGGCGGCGAACAGTGCCGAGGCGCCATACGGGGCCAGCCATTCCAGGCGTTTGATGTAGCCCGCGCGGTTGAAATCGCCCTGCGCGTTGAAATCGGTCACCGGGAAAGACAGCAGGCCGGCAGAGAGGATGGACTTCAGTTCTTGTGGATTCATTATTCGAACACCCTGGTAGCAACGTTTTTTGTGATTGGTCCGTTCAGCCTTCGCTGAAGTTGTAGGTCATCGTACAACTTAAATAATAACCGTCAACTGCATTTCATCGTTGTGGCTGTTTTTTTGTCGGACAAAGCTGCGCAAGGCTTGGTAACACTCGTCGCAAAGGCGCGTGTTTAAAGGGTTCTAGCGCGGAAATGTCTGGTCAAGATTCGTTTACTGAGCGTTGGAGAAACGCCGGGTAAGGTGTGACAACTGCCACGAAGGATCGTGGCGGACCTTCGAAGGAAACCGAAATGTTTGTGAATTATGCTGCACCAACCCTCGCGCAAATCGCTTCTTCTGCCTCTGACACCCTCACCCTTCAGCTATCCGCGCTACCCGATGTATTGATCATGCAGGTCCCGGATTCCAGCGATTTTCCAGCGAACTGGAGCGTTTACCCGATTCTCGGCGGTGACCCGGAAGAACCGGAGTGGATTGGTGAAGAAGTGGACACTGGCACTTGGGACGATGCCGAGGACGAGATGGAAAAACTGACGGGGATCGAGTTGCAGATCCCCAAAGAGGCGCTGCGTCCGTACCTGAACAGGGAGGTCGAATTGCGCTACAAGTTTTGTGATGAGTCGAGTATGGAGCCGTTTTCGGAGGTGTTGAGGTTGCGGATCGAGGGCTGAACTGGTCGTGCGGGAGCGGTGACCGTTCGTCGGAACTGGTATTTCTTACAGGTGCCAGCGATTTTCGAATACTCGCTTAATGACTGAGGAGTAACGAACCGGCTCCGCCCGCGCATCCGCCGCATACGGTCGCTTGCGCTCATTCAAAGGTTTAACAGATAGCGAAAAGGAATTTGATCATGACTGCACAAGTAAACGCGCTCGCTAAACCAGTACTCAAAGAGGCCAAAGACGACGTTCTTTTTGTTGGGAGGTTAGAGGGCGTCGCTCACGGATTGGTGACTTACGAAAACTCGGTTGTAGGTGACGTCGTTGCGCTGTACGTAAAAACCTCTTCCGGCAACGACTTCGAGACTCATTTCACATTGACTTCAACGACGTCAATGCCCGTCATCTTCGTTATTCCCAAAACTATTTTTGAGAAAAACCTCGTTCCGGGTGCAAACGCCAAGCTTCACTACAGCGTTACCCGCGCCAGTAATGTTTTCGCGTCGCCAGTGCTGACAGTTCGACTCGAACCTTAATTACCCGTCACCCCTGCGCCTGTGCCTCTTCATGGGCCTGGCGCAGTCTTTCACGGCTGTTGGTCAGGTGCAGACGCATCGCCGCACGCGCTGCATCGGAATCCTGACGGGCAATCGCGTCGTAGATCTCTTCGTGCTCACGGCTCAGGCGACCCATGTAATGCTGTTGATCATCATGAGCCAGTCGCGCCGAGTTCAGCCGCGTACGCGGAATGATGCTGGTGCCCAAGTGGGTCATGATGTCGGTGAAGTAGCGATTGCCGGTGGACAGGGCGATTTCCAGGTGGAAGGCGAAGTCCGAAGCCACAGCATCGCTGGCGTGGGCGGCGCTTTCGTTGAGCGCATCGAGGGCGGCGCGCATGGTTGCCAGTTGTTCGGCGCTGCGACGTTGCGCGGCGAGACCGGCAGACTCGACTTCGAGGCTGATGCGCAATTCAAGGATGGCCAGTACGTCACGCAGGGTGACGACGGTGGCCGGGTCGATGCGGAAACCGCTCGGGCTTGGCGTGTCGAGTACGAAGGTGCCGATGCCGTGGCGGGTTTCAACCTGACCGGCAGCCTGCAAACGGGAAATCGCCTCGCGCACCACAGTGCGGCTGACGCCATGGGCTTCCATGATCGCCGACTCGGTGGGCAGTTTGTCACCGCGTTTGAGCAGGCCATCGCGGATCTGCTCGCTCAGCACCGTCACCAGTTCCTGGGCCAGGCTGCGGCGCTTGCGCGGGAGACGCGGGGTTTCGATCAGGTTTTCCATGGTGTGCATCTAGTCTCGAAAATTCGGCTTGGAGGCATGATAGCTCAAGCGGGTTGTACGATCACTTTCCATTTCCATACAAAACCTGTGGGAGCTGGCTTGCCAGCGATGAGGCCATACCAGTCGATGAAGATGTCGACTGAACCAACGCCATCGCTGGCAAGCCAGCTCCCACATGGGATGTGTATTGATCAGGCAGTCACGGTCTGTTCAACCAAATGGCCGCTGTCGATCCGCACATGCCGTGGGTGGAAGCGTTTCAAGCTGCTGCGATGGCCGACGCTGACAATACTCAGCCCCGGTATCTGATCAATCAACGCCTGATACAGCGTCGCCTCGTCTTCCTCATCCATCGCCGAAGTGGCTTCGTCCATGTACAACCACTGCGGTGCGTAAAGCAGCGCACGGGCGAAGGCCAATCGTTGCTGCTCGCCCGGCGAGAGCATGCGTTGCCAGTGATTGGCTTCGTCCAGCCGCGCGACCAGATGCGGCAAGCGACAGGTGTCCAACACTTGTGCATAACGTGCCGACGCGTAGGTGTCGCCCGGTTGTGGATAACTCAAGGCTTCACGCAGGGTGCCGATCGGCAGATACGGTTTCTGCGGCAGGAACAAATAGCGCGCTGCCGGCAAACGAATGTTGCCGTGCCCCGCTGGCCACAAATGCCCCATCGCCCGTAGCAGCGTCGACTTGCCGCTGCCGGAACGCCCGCTGAGCATCACTCGCTCACCTGGTTCCACAGTCATATCGGCATTGGTCAGCAGATGACGACCATCGGCCAGATCCAGACCGAGGTTGTGCACCTGCAATTCGTTGCCCTGATTCTGCACGTCGATTGCTGGCGTGCGTTCTTCGTTGTCGGTCATGGCCTGACGGAAACTCAGCAGACGATCACAGGTGGCGCGCCAGGACGCGAGGCTCTGGTACGCACTGATGAACCAGCTGAAACTCTCCTGGACGTTGCCGAATGCCGAACTGATCTGCATCAGTTCACCCAGTTCGATCTTGCCGGAAAGGTAACGCGGCGAAGCCACAATGAACGGAAAGATAATGGCCGCCTGGCTGTAACCGGCGGTGAAGAAGGTCAGGCGCTTGGACACTTTCATGATGTCCCAGAAGTTGTGCCAGACATTCCCGAAGCGAGCGCTCAATCGACGGTTCTCATTCGGTTCGCCGTTGTACAACGCGATGCTTTCGGCATTCTCGCGAATCCGCACCATGGAAAAACGCAGGTCAGCTTCAAAGCGTTGTTGTTGGTTGTTCAGACCGATCAAGCGACGACCAATCAAATGCGTCAGCCAACTGCCCACCACCGCATAAACCAGCACACACCAGAACATGTAGCCGGGAATGGTGATGCCATAGACTTCGATACTGCCCGACACGCCCCACAAAATAATCGAGAACGACACCAGACTGACGATATTGCGCAGCAGCCCGATCCCCAGCTCAAGGGTATTGGAGGTGAAGTTGTTAAGGTCTTCGGAAATCCGCTGGTCCGGGTTATCGGTGTAACCGCCCTGCTCCAGCTGGTAGTAATTCTTGTCGGCAAGCCAACGCGAGAAATGCTTTTCGGTAAGCCACGCCCGCCAGCGAATCGTCAGCATCTGCGTCAGGTAGAGCCGATACACCGCACCGACAATGGCCACCGCCGCAATGCCGCAGAAATACAGAATCAAGCGCCAGAACGCCGCTTCATCCTTCTTTTGCAGGGCGTTGTAAAAATCCTTGTACCAGGTGTTGAACCACACCGAGATGCCCACACTGAGCAACGACAGGGCGATCACCGCAATCAATAGCGTCCAGGCCTTGCCCTTCTCTTCACTGCGCCAATAAGGCGTGATGATCGCCCACACTTTGCGGAAAAACTGTCCGCGCACAGCATCGTTGACCGCGGAATATTCAGCGTTCTGATTCATGGATAAGGCTCAATATAGAAAAGAACAGACACGCACCGATCATAGATGATCGGTGCGTTTTATCGCGAGGGCTGGCGATAGTCGTTCAGCGCAGGTTCAGCGACGAACCGGGCGCTTCTGCAGTTTGCGCTGCAGGGTGCGGCGGTGCATGCCCAAGGCACGGGCAGTGGCGGAGATGTTGCCTTCGTGCTCGGTCAGCACACGCTGAATGTGCTCCCACTGCAGGCGGTCGACCGACATCGGGTTTTCCGGCACCAGACTGTCGAGGTCAGCGTGCTCCGAAAGCAACGCCGCCAGCACATCGTCGGCGTCGGCCGGTTTGCACAGGTAGTTGCAGGCGCCGCGTTTGATCGCTTCGACCGCGGTAGCAATGCTCGAATAACCGGTGAGAATCACCACGCGCATTTCCGGGTCCAGTTCCAGCAACTTGGGCAGCAACACCAGACCGGAATCGCCGTCCATTTTCAGGTCGAGCGCAGCGTAGTCAGGCAGATCGGCCTGGGCGATGGTCAGGCCTTCTTCGGCGGAGCCGGCGGTGCTGACGCGAAAGCCACGGCGAGCCATCGCGCGGGCCATCACTCGGGTAAACGTTGCGTCGTCGTCGACCAGCAGCAAATGCGGCAGTTCTTCGCCTTCGACTTGGATTTCGTCACTCATGTTGGTCTCCTCGGGCGCCGTGGGGCAGGCGCAGCTCGGTGAGCGTGCCGCCTTCCTCATGACTATAGAGTTTCACTGAGCCGCCGGCGCGTGTCACGCTGGCCTTGCTCAAAAACAGGCCCAGGCCGAAACCTTTGCCCTTGGTGGTAAAAAACGGTTTGCCGATCTGTTCGGCGATGGCCAGCGGCACACCGGCGCCGTGGTCACGAATGCTGATGGTCACCGTTTCCGCGTCCCAGTCCAGGGTCACTTTGAGATTTTCCGGACAGGCATCGGCGGCGTTGTTGAGCAGATTCAACAGCGCCTGAGTCAGATCCGGCGGCGGCGCCATGCGCGGCACCGTGCCCTGGCCGAGACGGTGAAAGCGATAACTGGCCTCCGGACGCATCAGGTGCCAGCGGTTCAGCGCTTCGTCGAGCCAGTCGGTGACGTCCTGCATCTCCACGGCCAGTCGACGATTGGCTTCGGCGGCACGCACCAGTTGTTGCAAGGTTTCCTTGCACAACTTGACCTGATCCTGCAGCACTTTCAAATCGTCCTGCAGCATCGGGTCGGGGTGATCCTGCTGCATTTCCTTGAGCAATACGCTCATGGTCGCCAGCGGTGTGCCCAGTTCATGGGCGGCACCAGCAGCTTGAGTGGCGACGGCCAATAACTGCTGATCGCGCAGACCTTCTTCACGACGGATCGCGCGCAGTTCTTCCTGACGGCGCAGCTCTTCAGCCATGCGTGCCGCGAAGAAGGTGATCACCGCAGCGGCCAGCGCGAAGCTCAGCCACATGCCGTAGATCTGCAGGTTTTCGCGGGCGACCGGCAAGGTTTCCAGCGGATAGAAACGCGTCAGCATCACCGTGTACAGCGCCAGCGCGATGCCGGACAGAATCACCGAATAGCGCCACGGCAACGTCACCGCAGCGATGGTCAGCGGCACCAGATAGTAGGAAACGAACGGGTTGGTCGAACCGCCGGAGAAATACAGCAGCGCACTGTGGATCACCAGATCACAGGCCAGTTGCAGCGCATATTCAAGCTCGGTTACCGGCCACGAAGTACGCAGGCGCACAGCGGTGAACACGCAGAGCAGCGTCGAGCAGCCGAGAGTCATCGCCAGTTGCACCCACGGCAACGGCAACAATTGCAGCCAGTAGGCCAGGCCAACGGAGCCGGCCTGCGCGGCGAGCACCAGGGTGCGGATGAAAGTCAGCCGCCAGAGGTTCTGGCGAGTGGCGGAAGTCAGTTGTACGGGGGCGAGCATGAGCTCTCCTGATGAGCGCTCCAGGCGGATCGCACGGAGTATAACCAAGCCGCGGGCTTGAGAGGCGAAAGTGCGGCAAACGACCACACCGCACAAGCTGCAAGTTTCGAGCTGCAAGCTACAAGTAAAAGCTTTTAGCTTGCAGCTCGACGCTTGCAACTTGAAGCTGCTTTATAGAGTCTGATGGTTTCACGCAGGCCCCGAACCATCACCTGCGCCCTCATCAAGGAGCTTTCATGCACACATTCCGCCGCAGCGCCGCCCTTCTCGCCCTGACCGTCGGCAGCATCGCCAGCCTTCCGGCCCTGGCCGCCGACGAGCTGCACTACAACCAGATTTCCCTGCGCGCCGAAGTCAGCACGGAAGTGGCCCGCGACCTGATGATCGTCACCCTCTACACCGAAGAGCAAAACACCGACCCGGCGAAACTCGCCGCCGACGTCAGCACCACCATGAACAAGGCATTGGCCCAGGCCAAGCAAGTCAAAGACATCACCCTGCGCCAGGGCAGCCGCAACAGTTACCCGATCTACGACACCAAAGGCCAGAAGATCACCGGCTGGCGTGAACGCGCCGAACTGCGCCTGGAAAGCGCCGACTTCGCCGCGCTGTCCAAACTCACCGGCGAACTGTTGGGCGACCTGAAAATGGGCGGCATGGACTTCGCCATCGCCGACCCGACCCGCAAATCCAGTGAAGACCAGTTGCTCAAAGAAGCCGTGACCGCCTTCAAGGCCCGCGCCCAACTGGCCACCGATGCACTGGGCGGCAAGGGCTACAAAATCGTCAACCTGAACCTCAACAGCAACGGTTATCCACAACCGTACCTGCGCGCACCGATGATGATGAAAGCCGCGGCGATGGATTCCGCGCCGGTTACGCCGGAAGTTGAAGCGGGTACGAGCCAGGTCAGCATGACCGCTGATGGTTCGATTGAAGTGTTGATGCAGTGATTTGATCTGGGCTGAATAAAAAACCGCCGATCGGTGAATGATTGGCGGTTTTTTTGTGCCTGGGATTTGCTGTGGATGAACCACCCTCTTCGCGAGCAAGCTCGCTCCCACAGTTTGAAATGCATTCCACCTGTGGGAGCGAGCTTGCTCGCGAAGAACGATAACGCGGTCTCAGGTCTGCGGATCAACCCGATCCAGCGCCCGATTCACCGCCAGCTCGGCCAGCATGATGATCTGCTGAATCGCCAACGCCGTATTGCGCTCAGGCCGGCCCAACTGATCGGCAAAGTTACCGGTTAACGTGTTCGCCGACGCCAGTGATTCACAGGCATGCGCCAGCAGGCTTTCGGTGTCGATGTTCGGCTGGATCAGGAACATCGTGCTGGGTTGCCTAGGTTTGACGGACTCGGGGCTGAGGTAGAAATCCAGCGCGCGTTTGATGGCTTCGCGGGTTTTGACCTGGTCGTCGGCGCGGATAGCGTCTTCGAGTGGGGTTGTGGATTCGAGGGGTGGATCGGGGACAATTTTATCTTTCATGAAAATCTGCTCGTCATTCGAGCCGCCCTTAGCCATTTCTCACGTGGCAAAGGGTGGCAGCTATGTGCGGAGTGAGAAACCGGTGAGCAGAAAACCGGCCAGACCGAAGTCTGCCCGCACACAGCCGCCATAAGGCATTGCGACAGCTAATAAGCCGGCCGCAATTATGGTCTTACTAGTGCTAGTTTCAAGCTCGGCGGGTTCTCACACCCGATCACTGAACATTCAGCGACACCCAGAGCCTAGAGAGCCCACGTCCGACGGACAACCTGAAAATCTTGTGGGAAGGTTCTGGTTATCTGACACGGATTTAAACAGTCAAAAGCCAACCCTCACCCTAGCCCTCTCCCAGAGGGAGAGGGGACTGATCGCGGTGTTTGGGAGAGCTACGCCGACATGCGATACCGAGCCGAATTCATATTCTGAAACAGATCAAAAGCCCCTCACCCTAACCCTCTCCCGAAGGGAGAGGGGACTGACCGTGGTGTTTGGGAGAACTACGCCGACGTGAAATACCGAGCCGAACTCAGATTCTGAAACAGATCAAAAGCCCCTCACCCTAGCCCTCTCCCGGAGGGAG
>NZ_JBSVXS010000065.1:0-31469 GCF_054070155.1 Pseudomonas sp. SDT291_1_S447 | reverse complement strand
TGATCCCTGTAGGAGCTGCCGAAGGCTGCGATCTTTTGATCTTTAAAGCGCGGTGCTGTAGCGGCGAACGCCGTTTTCCACTGCCGGGATCTGTGCGGCGGTGCTGCCCGATGCCTGGAACAGTACGAGGTGTTCGGCGGCGACACGAATCCCGACTTCCGCGCCAACCTGATGATCAGCATGGCTCGGGAAAATCGATTCCAGCTGCGCACCCGTCGGCAGTTGCAGGCGATACAGCGTCGAAGCGCCAAGGAACGTCTTACCCACAATCCGTGCTTTCAAGCCACTGTCCGGCGCATACACAATGTCATCCGGGCGCAGCAATACATCCACGGCGCCGCCAATCGGCCATGTATAAGCACGATTGCCCCGCAGCTCGCCCAGCTCGGTCTGCACCGATTCCGGGCTGCCAAGCTGGCCGCGAATGAAATAACCCTGACCAATGAAGCTGGCCACATAAGGCGTTGCCGGTTCGTGATACAGGTTGTACGGCGTATCCCACTGTTCCAGTCGACCTTCCTTGAACACGCCAACGTGATCGCTGACGGCAAAGGCCTCTTCCTGGTCGTGGGTCACCAGAATCGCGCTGGTGCCACGGGCCTTGAGAATGTCGCGCACTTCATGGCTGAGCTTGCGCCGCAGTTCGCCATCGAGGTTGGAGAATGGCTCGTCGAGCAGTAGCAATTGCGGTTCCGGCGCCAAGGCGCGGGCGAGGGCTACGCGCTGCTGCTGGCCGCCGGACAACTCGTGCGGGAAGCGTTTGCCGAGGTTTTTCAGATTGACCAGTTCGAGCAGCTCTTCGGTCACGCGCTCTTTGTTCGGGTGCTTGCGAATACCGAAGGCAATATTGTCGGCAACGCTCAGGTGCGGGAACAGCGCGTAATCCTGAAACACCATGCCGATCCGGCGTTTCTCCGGCGCCAGGGTGAAGCCGGCGCTGGAAATGGTTTCGCCACCGAGGGTGATCTCACCTTCGTGCACCGGTTCGAAACCGGCGATGGCGCGCAGGGTGGTGGTTTTGCCGCAGCCGGACGAGCCGAGCAGGCAGCCGATGTCACCGGCGTTGAGGTGCAGATTGAGGTTCTGCACCACACGTTGATCTTGATAGCCGCAAGCGAGGTTGCGCAGGTTCAGCAGTAATTCATGGCTCATGCGTGGTGATATGCCGGTTCGACGAGGAACTCGAGCAGGGCCTTCTGTGCGTGGAGACGGTTTTCTGCCTGATCCCAGGCGACGGAGCGCGGATCATCAAGCAGGTCGAGGCTGATTTCTTCGCCACGGTGCGCAGGCAAGCAGTGCATGAACAGCACGTCCTCGGCAGCGAGGTCGAGCAGGGCACGGTTGACCTGGAACGGCGCGAACAGCTTGAGGCGCTTGGCAGTTTCCTCTTCCTGACCCATCGAAGTCCAGACATCGGTGCTCACCAGATGCGCGCCGCGCACGGCGTCGGCCGGATCGCGAACGATGGTCACGCGATCGCCAGCCTTGGCCACGAAATCAGGGTTTGGTTCGTAGCCTTCAGGGCAGGCGACGCGCAATTGGAAATCGAACTGCATCGCCGCTTCTATATAGCTGTTGCACATGTTGTTGCCGTCGCCGATCCAGGCCACGGTCTTGCCCTGAATCGAGCCACGATGCTCAAGGAAAGTCTGCATGTCGGCCAGCAACTGACACGGGTGCAGGTCATCGGACAGGCCGTTGATAACTGGCACGCGCGAATTGGCGGCGAATTCGGTCAGGGTGCTGTGGGCAAAGGTACGGATCATCACCGCATCGAGCATGCTCGACATGACAATGGCGCAGTCGCCGATCGGCTCGCCACGGCCCAGTTGGGTGTCGCGCGGTGAGAGGAAGATCGCCTGGCCGCCGAGCTGGATCATGCCCGCCTCGAAGGAGATCCGGGTACGGGTCGAGGACTTCTCGAAAATCATGCCCAGCACGCGGTTTTTCAGAGGCTCGAACAGTACGCCGCGGTTACGCAGGTCCTTGAGCTCAACGCCTCGACGGATCACGCTGACCAGCTCTTCGGGCGTGCAATCCATCAGGGAGAGAAAGTGCCTTGCGCTCATCATTGACTACCTTTTTGCTACAAACCGCAGATGCTCAAAGCCTTGTTTAACGGAACAACGGGCGAGACCTGCGGCGTAAGCCGCACGGGGCGACGAAATAGGGGGAGGCGCGATATTGACACTAAATGTCGCGTTTTTCCAATAGGCTATGGTTTTTGCGAAAATCGAAGGGCGCACTGGATATTGCAGTCGCGCATTTGAAGCCGGGTTCAGGACAGCAGCGAGTCCCTTTGTACACCGGCCTCGCAGGGCTTGGCAATGCGACGTGGCGGGGATTGCGTCGCTTGGGTCGGTTTACCACCGTGGCGCCATGCCATCATTTGGTCGGATGCTCAGGCTGAAACATTTGCTAAAGCAAAGCGCTGGGTTATAAATAAGTTTCGAGCGACGCAGGAAGCCTCCGCATGGAATCGAAAGAAAAACTGTTAATGGAATTGCTGGGCCACACGGCTCGCTCACTGACCCATCTCACCGCGTCGGTCACCTCAATGTCCTTCGAACTGCTGCGCAGCGAAGACGAAGTGGTGAAGACCGCCGGCCGCCACATGATTGATCGCATGGCGACCATCAGCGCCGGCCTTGACGAGCACTGGCGTTTGATCGGCGAACTCACCGGCGTACATGTCGCCCACGAGCAGATCGAAACCATCCAGGAAATTCAGTTGGCTGCGCCGCCGCAGCTGCCGTCGAACTGATCGGGGCGGTTTATCGGCGCACCTGATAGGCGTCGATTCACAAGACGAACGTCGCTGGCGCCTGAACGGCGTCGGGGCCATAGTTTTGTTCCCGCGGACGTTATTGCCCGCCCAGAACAAGACAGAGACTGGCCATGACCAAGACTCTCCATCACCGTGCCTGCCATCTGTGTGAAGCCATTTGCGGGCTGACCATCGAAACCACCGAAACCGACGGCAACGTCGCGATTACCTCGATCAAAGGCGATGCCCTCGACACCTTCAGTCGTGGCCATATCTGCCCCAAAGCCGTGGCCCTGCAAGATATCCAGAACGATCCGGACCGCCTGCGCCAGCCAATGCGTCGTGTTGGCAGCGAGTGGTTGCCGATCGAGTGGGACGAGGCGTTTGCGCTGGTGGCCGATAAACTGGCGGCGATTCAGGAGCGTCATGGCCAGAACGCTGTGGCGGTCTATCAAGGCAACCCGAGCGTGCACAACTACGGGCTGATGACTCACAGCAATTATTTCCTTGGGTTGCTGAAGACGCGTAATCGCTTTTCGGCGACCTCGGTCGATCAGTTGCCACATCACCTGAGCAGCTATCTGATGTACGGCCACGGTTTGCTGCTGCCGATTCCGGACATCGATCACACCGACTTCATGCTGATCCTCGGCGGCAATCCGCTGGCGTCCAACGGCAGCATTATGACCGTGCCAGATGTTGAGAAACGTTTAAAGGCAATCCAGGCGCGCGGCGGTAAAGTCGTTGTGGTCGATCCACGGCGCAGCGAGACGGCGGCCATGGCTGACCAGCACCTGTTCGTGCGTCCCGGTGGCGATGCGGCGCTGTTGTTTGGCATGCTCAACACGTTGTTCAGTGAAGGCCTGACCCGCGACAGTCATCTGCCGGTCGATGGTCTGGATGAAGTGCGCGCGGCAGTTGCATCGTTTACCGCTGAAACCATGAGTCCGTTGTGCGCCGTGCCTGCCGAGCAGATCCGCCAACTGGCGCGTGACTTCGCTGCTGCGCCGAGTGCGGTGTGTTATGGGCGCATGGGCGTTTCAACTCAGGCCTTCGGTACTCTGTGCCACTGGGTGGTGCAGTTGATCAATCTGGTCACCGGCAACCTCGACCGGGTTGGCGGCGCGTTGTGCACCGAACCCGCTGTGGATCTGGTGGCGTCGACCTCGGGCGGGCATTTCAACAAATGGCAGAGCCGTGTTTCGGGTCGTCCTGAATACGGCGGCGAGTTGCCGGTCTCGGCGCTGGCCGAAGAGATGCTCACCGAAGGCGAGGGCCAGATCCGTGCGCTGATCACCGTCGCCGGTAATCCGGTGCTGTCGACGCCGAATGGGCGGCAACTGGAGCAGGCGCTGGACGGTCTGGAGTTCATGGTCAGCATCGACTTGTATATCAACGAAACCACGCGCTACGCCGATCTGATCCTGCCGTCGACCTCGGCGCTGGAAAATGACCACTACGACACCACGTTCAATTTGTTCGCGGTGCGTAACGTCACCCGCTTCAACCGCGCGATCCTCGCCAAGCCCGAGGGCGCTTTGCATGATTGGGAGATCTTCGTGGGCCTGGCCAAGGCGTTTGCCGAGAAGACCGGCAAGGAGCTGAAACCGACCATGCCGCCGGCGAAGATGATCGACATGGGCCTTCGCATGGGCATGTACGGTGACGCGTCTGAGCAAAAGCTGTCTTTAGCGACGCTGTTTGATCATCCGCACGGTATTGATCTGGGGGCGTTGAAAGCCAATCTGGCGCCGCGCCTGAAAACGCCTGATCAGCATGTACAGGCCGCTCCGCCGGAGATCCTTGCTGACCTCGCGCGTTTCGCCGCATTGCAAGCACCGGCCGCCGATGAGCTGTTGATGATTGGCCGCCGTCATGTGCGCAGCAACAACTCCTGGATGCACAACTATCACCGATTGGTGAAGGGCAAGCCGCGTCACCAGTTGTTGATGCACCCGGATGACCTTGCCAGTCGTGGTCTCAACGATGGTCAATTGGTGCGCGTCAGTTCGCGGGTCGGGCAAATCGAAGTCGAAGTACTCGGCAGCCTCGACATGATGAAAGGCGTGGTCAGCCTGCCGCACGGTTGGGGCCATGCGCGCCCGGGCGTGCAAATGGCGATTGCCAGCGGTCAGCCGGGGTCAAGTGCCAATGACCTGACCGATGAATGCCAGCTCGACGAGCTATCCGGCAACGCCGCGCTCAATGGTGTGCCAGTGACGGTGGCGGCGGCTTGATCTAGTCTGTCGGGGAGACCGAGCATGGCGCTCGGGATTCCGTTACAATGCGCCACCGTGCCGACCCATGAGTCGGAAAGTTCAGCCGAGGTGCTCCATGGATATCATCGAAACGATTAAAGAGCAGATTGCCAACAACACCATTCTGCTTTACATGAAAGGCTCGCCGAATGCCCCACAGTGTGGCTTCTCCGCGAAAGCTGCGCAGGCTGTCATGGCGTGTGGCGAAAAGTTTGCGTACGTGGACATCCTGCAGAACCCGGAAATCCGCGCCAACCTGCCGAAGTACGCCAACTGGCCGACTTTCCCGCAACTGTGGGTAGGCGGTGAGCTGGTCGGCGGTAGCGACATCATGACCGAGATGGCTGCAGACGGTTCGCTGCAAACCACCATCAAGTCGGCTGTTGAAGCGGCAGCGGCGAACAAGTCCGAAGCCTGATCAGCTTTTGTCGGAGCGAGCTTGCTCGCTCCGACATGGATTTCAGCATTGACTGAAATCCGGGCAATAAAAAGCCCCGCGCCTCGAAAGAGGGCGGGGCTTTTTAGTGTCTCGAGTTTAGCGGGCGCTAACTTACTCTTCGCCCATCTGCGATTGCAGATAGTTCTCAAGACCGACTTTATCGATCAGGCCCAGTTGGGTTTCCAGCCAGTCGATGTGTTCTTCTTCGGATTCGAGAATGTCTTCAAGCAGTTCACGGCTACCGAAGTCACCGACGGTTTCGCAATGCGCAATCGCGGTCTTCAGGTCAGCGTGGCCGGTCTTCTCGATACGCAGGTCGCACTCCAGCATTTCCTTGGTGTGCTCGCCGATGTGCAGCTTGCCCAAGTCCTGCACGTTTGGCAGGCCTTCGAGGAACAGGATGCGCTTGATCAGCTTGTCCGCGTGCTTCATCTCGTCGATGGATTCTTTGTATTCGTGTTTGCCGAGCTTGTTCAGACCCCAATCTTCGTACATGCGCGCATGCAGGAAGTACTGATTGATCGCGACCAGCTCATTGGCAAGGATCTTGTTGAGATGCTGGATGACTGTAATGTCGCCTTTCATGATCGGAGTCCTGCCCTGTAATAGCTGTATATACGGCAGAGTTTGAGCTTCGCACTTATAAGTGTCAAACCTAAGTTATTGAATAATATATGAAAATTAATCGGAATAAGAATGTTTGTGTTCCGCGTCTGGAGCCTAAGCGTTTGATTTACAGGCATAAAAAAACCGGACATAAGTCCGGTTCTTTGAAATGGGGTGTTATTACGCAGCAGTAAATTCTACCGGATAGGGGATCGCGGCCTGAGCGGTTTGCAGCTTGGTCAGGGTTTCGCGGACCACTTCCTTGGCAAGGCAGGCACATTTGCCGCATTGGCTGGCGACGCCGGTGGCTTGGCGAACTTCTTTATAGCTGCAGCAACCTTCATAGATCGCTTCGCGGATCTGTCCGTCGGTGACGCCAGTGCAGAGACAAACATACATAAGTGAGAACCGTCGCTGGTTGTGACTCAATTGCGATGGATCTTAATGTTAACGAGAATGATTGTCAAAGTGCTTTCGGAAGGCTTTAGCTGATTAACAGCCATGACTGACGAACGGTATTTGCTGGCGATTTGCCTGGCCCCGTAAATGCAGCGCCGTTCTGCGCCTGCTTTGAAAAACCGTTGAGGACAGGCCAAATTCGCAGTGTATGATGGTCGGCCCTTGCGAAGGGGTTCGTGTCACAGGGCTGTCGTCTGAGGATGGCAGGCTGGCGCGGACCCTGAACTTCAAGTTTTTACACCAGGAGATATCAATGAGCGTACTCGTAGGCAAACAAGCCCCTGACTTCACCGTCCCGGCCGTACTCGGCAATGGCGAGATCGTTGACAGCTTCACCCTGTCCTCGGCCATCAAAGGCAAATACGGCCTGGTGTTCTTCTACCCACTGGACTTCACCTTCGTCTGCCCGTCCGAGCTGATCGCTCTGGACAACCGCATGGCCGACTTCAAGGCACGCAACGTTGAAGTGATCGCTGTGTCGATCGACTCGCACTTCACTCACAACGCATGGCGCAACACTCCAGTGAACAATGGCGGCATCGGCCAGGTGAAATACACCATGGCTGCCGACATGAAGCACGACATCGCCAAGGCTTACGACGTTGAATCCGAAGGCGGCGTGGCTTTCCGTGGCGCGTTCCTGATCGACGACAAAGGCGTTGTCCGCTCGCAGATCATCAATGACCTGCCGCTGGGCCGTAACATGGAAGAGCTGATTCGTCTGGTCGACGCTCTGCAATTCCACGAAGAGCACGGCGAAGTCTGCCCTGCCAACTGGAAAAAAGGCGACAAAGGCATGAACGCTTCGCCAGAAGGCGTTGCTGCCTACCTGACCGAGAACGCTGCTGCCCTGTAAGGCGCAACGTCGAGGTACAAAAAAACCGGCCCAAGTGGCCGGTTTTTTTATGCGCGGGATTTACCCGACGACCATCAATCAGTCGTCGAAGTCTTCCCAGCCGCCCATCTGTTTCCAGCGGTTGACGATGCCGCAGAACAGCTCTGCGGTTTTCTCTGTGTCGTAACGCGCCGAGTGCGCCTCACGGCCGTCGAAATCGATGTCGGCAGCCTGGCAGGCTTTAGCCAGCACGGTTTGACCGTAGGCCAGACCCGCCAGCGTCGCGGTGTCGAAGCTGGAGAACGGGTGGAACGGGTTGCGCTTCATGTCCAGTCGCGCAACTGCGGCGTTGAGGAAGCCGAGGTCGAAGCTGCTGTTGTGACCGACCAGAATCGCGCGCTTGCAGCCATTGGCCTTCAGCGCCTTGCGGATACCACGGAAAATGTCAGTCAGCGCGGTTTCTTCGCTGACCGCCATGCGCAGCGGATGATCGAGCTTGATCCCGGTGAACTCCAGCGCTGCCGCTTCAACGTTGGCGCCTTCGAACGGCTCAACGCGGAAGAAGTAGGTGTGATCGGGGTAAACAAAGCCCTTTTCATCCATGGCGATGGTGGTCGCAGCAATCTCCAGCAACGCATCGGTGGCCGAGTTGAAACCACCGGTTTCTACGTCGACGACTACCGGCAGGTAGCCGCGAAAGCGTGCTGCCATCGGGTGACGGGAACCGCCACCACCACTTTGACCGTCCAGTTCGTCGTCGAAATGGTCTTCACTCACGCGTGTTCCTCCAGCAGGCGCCAGCGCAGTTTTTCACCGGCGCGCAGCGGGATAACGGTCAGCTCGCCAAACGGCAGGCTGGTCGGGGCAGTCCATTCTTCACGAACCAGGGTGATGCGATCGGTGTTCGCCGGCAGGCCGTAGAAGCGCGGGCCATTGAGGCTGGCGAAGGCTTCGAGTTTGTCCAGCGCGTTACGCTGTTCGAAGGCTTCGGCATACATCTCGATGGCGGCGTACGCGGTGTAGCAGCCGGCGCAGCCACAAGCGGCTTCTTTGGCGTGCTGGGCGTGCGGTGCCGAATCGGTGCCGAGGAAGAACTTCGCGCTGCCACTGGTGGCGGCGTCGAGCAGGGCTTCCTGATGCGTATTGCGCTTGAGGATCGGCAGGCAATAGAAGTGCGGCCGAATCCCGCCCACCAGCATGTGATTGCGGTTGTAGAGCAGGTGATGCGCGGTGATGGTCGCGCCAACGTTGGCCGAAGCCTCGTTGACGAACTGCACGGCGTCGCCGGTGGTGATGTGTTCGAACACCACTTTCAGCGTCGGGAAGCGCTCGACGACACGACGCATGTGCTCATCGATGAAAATCTTTTCGCGGTCGAACACATCGACGTCGCCACGGGTGACTTCACCGTGGATCAACAGCGGCATGCCGACTTCGGCCATGGCTTCGATTGCCGGCAGAATCTTGTCGATGCTGGTCACGCCGGAATCGGAGTTGGTGGTCGCGCCGGCCGGGTACAGCTTGGCGGCGTAGACAAAGCCACTGGCCTTGGCTTCACGAATTTCTTCGGGCTGGGTGCGGTCGGTGAGGTACAGCACCATCAGCGGCTCAAAGCGACTGCCGGCCGGGCGGGCAGCGAGAATCCGCTGGCGATAGCCGTCGGCTTCAGCGGCGTTGCGCACCGGGGGTACCAGGTTGGGCATGATGATGGCGCGACCAAAAGTGCGCGCAACATCGGCAACGGTATTGGTCAACACGGCACCATCGCGAAGATGAATGTGCCAGTCGTCGGGACGCAGCAGGGTCAGGCGGTCGGACATGAGGGGCTTCCAGGCGGGTCAAACTGAGGCGAATGCTACCGGAAAAGACTCTTGCAGGCACTCGCTATCAAGTTTTGCGGGAACCTTCCGATATCCCGTAGGTATGCCGTAAACATAGTGTGAATCGGTCTTTGTGTTTCAGAAGCCAATGGAGCCTCCCGTGCGCCAGCGTTATTTAGCCTTGCTCAGTGTGTTTGCCAGCCTTCCCGCGATGGCGCTCACGTACCAGACCCGTCTGGAGAACATTGAGTGGACGGTCGCCGGCGACAAGTTCGAATGTCGTCTGACCCAACCGATCACCGATTTCGGCTCGGGTGAGTTCGTGCGCAAGGCCGGCGAACAGGCGATCTTCCGTCTGAATGCCTACAACGCCATGCTTGGCGGTGGTTCGGCGACGTTGCTGGCGGCGGCGGCACCGTGGCAGCCGGGTCGTGGTGACATCAATCTGGGCAACGTCCGGCTCGGCAGTGGCAACGTGCTGTTCAGCAGTTCGCAATCCCAGGCCGGTGGCCTGATCAGCGGTCTGCTGGACGGTCGCAGCCCGGTTGTACGTCGCGCGTCTGGCGATGGCCGTGTCTCGGAAGTGCGTTTATTGCCGGTGAAATTCAGCAAGGCGTTTAACGACTATCAGACCTGTGTAGCGAAGTTGCTGCCGCAGAATTTCGACCAGATCAAGCAATCGCAGATCGGCTTCCCCGGCGAGGGTGTTGACCTCGATGCCGCCGCCAAGGCCAAGCTGCAAGTGATGCTCGAATTCATGAAGGCCGATCCGACGGTCAATCACATCGAACTCGATGGCCATTCCGACAACAGCGGTAATCGTCTGACCAACCGTGAACTGTCGCGCCGCCGAGCGCTGGCAGTGGTCGACTTCTTCAAGGCCAATGGCATCGCCGAATCGCAGATCACAGTACGTTTCCACGGTGAACAATACCCATTGGTTCCGAACACCAATGCGGCCAACCGGGCGAAGAACCGTCGGGTTGCGGTGAAGCTTGCACGCGTGGCGCCAACCACCGCTCCAGCGCCTCAGGCGAGCACCCCAGCCAGCACCGCAGCGACTTCCTGACCCGCTGGTCATCGTCGCGCTGTCGACAGATTCTGTCGCTTTGTCGTCTTAAGCTGTCGCGCCTCTGTAAATTATCGCGTTTGAGCGGTAGACTCCTCGGCTTTCCGTAGAACCCCGTGGAGTGATGGCATGGCGGACGTAAACAAGGTCGTTCTGGCGTATTCCGGCGGCCTGGACACTTCGGTGATCCTCAAGTGGCTGCAGGATACTTATAACTGTGAAGTGGTGACCTTCACCGCTGATCTCGGTCAAGGCGAAGAGGTCGAGCCGGCCCGCGCCAAGGCTCAGGCCATGGGCGTCAAAGAAATCTACATCGACGATCTGCGCGAAGAATTCGTGCGTGATTTCGTGTTCCCGATGTTCCGCGCCAACACCGTTTACGAAGGCGAGTACCTGCTGGGTACCTCCATCGCACGTCCGCTGATCGCCAAACGTCTGATCGAAATCGCCAACGAAACCGGCGCTGACGCCATTTCCCATGGCGCCACCGGCAAAGGCAACGACCAGGTGCGCTTCGAACTGGGTGCCTACGCACTCAAGCCAGGCGTAAAAGTCATTGCGCCATGGCGTGAGTGGGACCTGCTGTCCCGCGAGAAGCTGATGGACTACGCCGAGAAGCACGCGATCCCGATCGAGCGTCACGGCAAGAAGAAGTCCCCGTACTCGATGGACGCCAACCTGCTGCACATCTCCTATGAAGGCGGCGTGCTGGAAGATACCTGGACCGAGCACGAAGAAGACATGTGGAAATGGACCGTCTCCCCGGAGAACGCTCCTGATAAAGCGCAATACCTGGAACTGACCTACCGCAACGGCGACATCGTTGCACTGGACGGCGTCGAAATGACTCCGGCCACCGTGCTGGCGACGCTGAACAAGATCGGTGGTGCCCACGGTATCGGCCGTCTCGACATCGTCGAGAACCGTTACGTCGGCATGAAGTCCCGTGGTTGCTACGAAACCCCGGGCGGCACCATCATGCTGCGCGCTCACCGCGCCATCGAATCGATCACCCTGGACCGCGAAGTCGCTCACCTCAAAGACGAACTGATGCCGAAATACGCCAGCCTGATCTACACCGGTTACTGGTGGAGCCCAGAACGTCTGATGCTGCAGCAGATGATCGACGCTTCGCAGGTCAACGTGAACGGCGTTGTGCGCCTGAAGTTGTACAAAGGCAACGTGATCGTCACTGGCCGCAAGTCCGACGATTCGCTGTTCGATTCCAACATCGCGACCTTCGAAGAAGACGGTGGTGCTTACAACCAGGCCGACGCTGCGGGCTTCATCAAGCTCAACGCGCTGCGCATGCGCATTGCTGCCAACAAGGGCCGCAAGCTGTTCTGAGATTTTTCAGGCTGACGCGCAATGAAAGGGCGGCCTTGTCTTCGAGACAAGGCCGCCCTTTTTTTAAATTCGTTGTCAGTTTGTTGTCGAGTGATGCCAGTGCCTGGCTGCATGTGCGGCGAGGACAGACTGTTCAATTGCGACCCAGCAGCGTCACCGCTTGTGAGCACAGGTTGTAAACAATGCAAAGTGTCGTGCTCGAACCTTTCTTTGCATGTTTGATCTGCAGGAGTGCATTTTTAGTCAGTGAAGCATCTGACACATGATTGGAAAGAAACACGATGACCCGGTCGGTATTTTTATCGGAATTTCGGATTTTTTCCAGAATCGTGGCGAACTCTCTCGACGCCTCAATATTGCGTGCATCAACAATATGAAGATTGCTGATGGATGCGGGTAAGCGAATATTGTGTTGAACGGTAAGGTTTTGATTCGTATCGACGCGTGGCGGAGGGTCGGGGACGTTATGGATTTTGCACGAATCCTTGCACAGTGCAGCCGCGCTCTCGCAGGGCACGATGTGGCTTGATATTTCAAACGTATCGAGTGTGCCTGGTTCCTGCGTTAACGTATTTCGTTTGTTGTCATGATCATTACTGTCCATTGCTTTTAAAAAGCTCTCGTCTTTGCCGAAGTCGGAAGGCGAATAGAGGGAGCGGTAGTTGAAATTAAGCGTTATAAAAAAAAGAAATAACAAGTAAAATGGAAAGCTGATCAAGAACCACACGTATACGGCCCGGTCCTCATTATTGAGGAAGGGTAGAGAAATAGCGGCCGAGGCCTCGGAGAGTCCAGCGAATATTGCGATGACTGTCATTGGGTTGTTGATCTTGTTTTTTATCCTTAACATGGTCTTGTTCTTTTGTTTTGGTTTTCTCATTTGATGGCGTCGTTTTGTTTGGTTGTTAGTAAGGTGGTTGATTGGAGTTTGTATTTATAGCAAAAAGTTTTTGTAAGGCCGTAAATATCTTGTTTCAGTGTTTATTAACTAGTGGGACGGGTATTGATCCGGTTCGTACGCTTGTAATGCATTGACCGTAGGCTCTGGCAGGCTTTTCGGCCTTTGCAGGCGCACGCGGTTACAAATCAGCAACGGACAGGTTGCGCAGTATCTAGAGCGGTATGTCGTCGGATATTTAGGAGGGCAATGATTTTTTGTAGGAATAATCCTCAATCACTGTAGGGGATGTCTTGCGATGCGAGTCCATGAAAGGCTTGGCATACTAAGGGGCAAGTGACTGGGCTATTGTGCGTGTTCTAAAAACTCGAACAGCGAAACTGGACTTGCCCATGAATAAAGTGCTGATCGTGGATGACCACCCCGTCATTCGTCTCGCGGTACGTATGCTGATGGAACGTCATGGCTACGAAGTCATTGCAGAAACTGATAATGGTGTAGATGCATTACAACTTGCTCGCGAGCAAATGCCGGATATAGTCATTCTGGATATTGGAATACCGAAACTTGATGGGCTTGAGGTTATTGCTCGCCTGACTTCGACAACCATGCCTATTAAAGTGCTGGTGTTGACTTCGCAAGCCCCTGGGCACTTTTCGATGCGCTGCATGCAATCAGGGGCGGCGGGTTATGTCTGTAAACAGCAGGATCTCACCGAGTTGTTGAGTGCGATCAAGGCGGTTTTATCCGGATACAGTTACTTTCCCAATCAGGCACTCCACACAGTGCGGACCAGTTTGGGTAATGCCAGTGAAGCCGATATGGTGGATCGCCTTTCCGGTCGCGAAATGATGGTGTTGCAGCAGTTGGCGCGGGGCAAGACGAACAAGGAAATCGCCGATGGAATGTTCCTGAGCAACAAGACCGTGAGCACTTACAAGACCCGCTTGTTGCTGAAACTCAATGCGCGCTCGCTGGTAGATCTGATCGAGTTGGCGCAGCGCAATGGGCTCGTCTGAATCTTTCAGTCGCTGAAGGGGTCATGGGCCGATCGAATTCAGTGAGTCGCAGAAAGTAAAAAGCCTCCGGTTCGGGAGGCTTTCAAGTTTCACAGATCAAAATCGTACTCGGCCAATTGCTTTCGCAGTCGGCGCTCCTCAAGCAGGTTGTCGATAGTGCGGCGCTTGCTCAGATTGGTCTTGGCAACTTCAACCGCCGGTTCGGCGTCATCTGCCTCCGTGGTGTCGTCATCCAGTTCCAGTTCCTCTTTGTCAGTACTCATAAATCACTCCCACACTAAGACTGCCTTTGGCGCTCCTTATATCGACATTCCCGCGTCGGGTAAAAAAGATTTTTTCAATCGACCATTCAATAATTCCAATAGCCGGTCAATCGTCCGATGTTTTGTGTTTGTACTCGCACAGGTCTTCAATTCGGCAGCTACCGCACCGTGGCTTGCGGGCCAGGCACACATAGCGCCCGTGGAGAATCAGCCAGTGATGGGAGTCGAGCAGAAATTGTTTGGGTACAAACTTCATCAGTTTGTTTTCCACTTCGACCACGTTCTTGCCGGGAGCGATGCCGGTCCGGTTGCTGACGCGGAAGATGTGCGTGTCGACGGCCATGGTCAACTGGCGAAAAGCTGTATTGAGTACCACATTGGCAGTTTTGCGACCGACGCCGGGCAAGGCTTCAAGCTCTTCACGCGTTTGTGGTACTGCACCGCCGTGGCGTTCGACCAGCAAGCGGCAGGTCTCGATGACGTTCTTGGCCTTGCTGTTGTAGAGGCCGATGGTCTTGATGTATTCGGACAGCCCTTCGACGCCCAGTGCATGGATCGCTGAAGGCGTGTTGGCAACCGGAAACAGCTTCGCTGTCGCTTTGTTGACACCGACGTCGGTCGATTGCGCTGAAAGAATTACCGCAATCAGCAGTTCGAACGGCGAGGTATAGGCCAGTTCGGTTTTCGGCTCGGGGTTGTCCTCATGCAGTCGACGAAAAATCTCAAGACGTTTTGCGGCATTCATGGGCGATGCGTTTCCTTGAAAATAGAGTTCGAGCCGGTCCACGCCTGACGAGCTGCGAGCAGCAGCCCCAACGAAATCAAAGCGCCGGGAACCACGGTTGCCAAATGCAACCCGGCACTGAATAAGACCAGACCTTGCCAGTGTTCGAACAGGCCGTGACCGAGGGTTCCGCGGCCCGCGAGCTCTCGTAACCCGGCAAGTATCAGCATCAAAACGCCAAATCCGGCGCTGAGTCTGAGGCGCTCGGTCAGTGTCTGGCGGAAAAATCCATGGTGCTCCAGCACCACGCACTGCAGCCCGATCAGGCCAGCGTAGAGACCAAACGCATGGTGCCATGGCAAGAACCAGCGTTGCGCGAAGATCTCCGCACAACTGGTCAACGTAGCCGCGAGCAACAAACTCGCCAGCAATGTCCTTGCCCCCGACGTACGCCATCGCAAAGGTGCCATGCAAAAGCCGTATGCACCGGCCACAGTGATGAACATCAAAGCGGCTCCCAACGCGCCCGCCAGGGAGCTGGTTGTGCCCAGCAGGATTACCAGCATCAGTGAGTTCGACAGCTTTGCCATCCGCTTCATGGTTCGCTCCCCAGCAGCGCCGTTCGATGGGCATCGAAGTAGCGCAACGCGTCATGGATCGCGTTGATCGCCGCGCGGGACGTAATCGTCGCCCCGGCTATCTGATCAAATTGGCCTTGATCCTTTTTCAAAGCCCAACTGGTATCCGTCGGCCCATCACTGGATTTGCCGGTGAATGTCCCAAGCCAGGCATTCGGCCAGTCACCCAAATGCCCGCCGAGCGCTGGAGTTTCATTTTGCTTGAGGGACTTCACACCCAGCAGTTTTCCCTGGGCATCAATGGCGATCAGTAACTCGATAGTGCCCGCATAACCTTGGGACTGGCTACGCAACAACACAGCTACCGGTCGCCCAGCCTGGGTCGCGCGATAGCCGCCGGTCAGCGTGCTATGGGGCAAGACAATATCCGCCAATGCCAGCGGCTGCTCCAGCGGTTGATTGTCGTAACTATTGATTGCGAGCACATCGAGCAGTCTGTGGCTGTCGATCAGGCGTTGCTCGGCGGCAATCTGCGGGGCATTGCTGCGTTGCACCAGATACGTCGTACCGATGCCGACAATGGCCAAAAGCGACAGGGCAAGTGCACTCGTCAATCGGTTCATGGCGTCGTCCGTGCCTGTCGGCTTACGGCAAAGCGTTCCAGTGCCGGTACGCAGAGATTCATCAGCAATACGGCAAACGCAACACCGTCCGGGTAACCACCCCACGTACGAATCAGATAAGTCAGCAACCCGACGCCAACACCGAAAAGCAGGCGGGCGAGCGGGCTTTTGGCGCCGGACACCGGTTCAGTAATGATGAAAAATGCGCCGAGCATGGTTGCGCCGCTCAGCAGGTGGAGCACTGGCGAGCCATGAGAGTCGGAGCCTGATCCATTCCAGCACAGCAGACTGACCAGAAACAGGCTGGCGAGCATACCGACCGGCGCGTGCCAGCCGAACACTCGCCGTTGCAGCAAAAACAGCCCGCCAACCAGAAACGCCAGATTCACCCACTCCACGCCATGTCCGCCGAATTGCCCGAAGGCCGGGTTGGCAGCGAAGAGTTCATCGATGGTCAGGCTTTTGTTGATGCGCAAGGTATCCAGCGCCGTGGCCTGAACCCAGGCATCCGGCGCTTGCCGTGGGTTGAATACCTGCTGGACGGCGTCGAGCAGACTCATACCGTGGACAGGCCACTGCGTCATCGGCTGCGAGAACATCACGATCGCCAGAGCAAAACCGAGCATGGCCGGATTGAACGGGTTTTTGCCTACGCCGCCGTACAGGTGTTTGCCAAACAGCAGGCCCGAGGCGATCGCGACCACTGTCAGCCACCAAGGGCAATATGGCGGCAAGGCTGCGGCAAGCAGGGTTGCACTGACCAGCGCGCTGCCGTCGCTCAGGGTGGGCCGCAACGGTTGCCGGCGCAGGCGGGTAATACCGGCCTCGACCACCAACGCAGTGCTGGCGGACAGGATCAGATTGATCAACAAGCCCCAACCGTAAAACCAGAACAGCGCCAGCAGCCCCGGCAACGTCGCCAGCAGTACCAGCTTCATCGCCTGTTGCAGGCGATCGTCCGGCGCCTCAAGGGGCGACATGGTCTTGCACCTGGCGCTCGGCGTCTTGCAGGCGGGCGCGGGCCTTGTCGAGGGTTTCGGCCGGGGTGTCGGCGCGGCGTTCGAGCTTGTTCAGATCAGCGCGAGCGTAGGCCAATTCGGTTTTCAACTGGCGAAGGTGGCTGTCGATAGGGCGTTTTTCTACTCGCACCAGGTCAGGCAAAGGCTGCTCGCTGGTCGCTTCGGCATTATGCAAAGCCTGCTCGGCATCGCGCAAAGCCTGTTCCAGGGGAGCGATCTGCTCCGGCGCGGCTTCGCCGGTCTGCGCTTTTTTCAGTTCGGCGCGGCGCATGGCCAGTTGGATCTTCGCCCGTTTCAAATCAGCATCTTTCGCCGGCGCCGTGGCGATCGGGGCCGGCGGGGCGCTGGTTTCGAGTTTTGCCAAAGCGTGTTCCGCGACCTCGAACTGCTGCTGCAGCACGATCAGTTGCGACTGTTGCTCGAACGTCGGCGGATGGCCAAAAGCTTTCAACGACTTGTGCAATTGTGCACGGCTCATGGCCACATCGATCTTGGCTTTCTTCAACGCCGCATCTGCGGTCGCCGCTTTTTGCGCACGCACCCGTTCCAGCGCCGCCTGCACCGGGTCGGTTGCGGACACTTCAGGTAGCGCCGCCCGTTTCGCTCGGGCTTCACGCTCAGCCTGTTTCTGTTGTTCTTCGCGTTGAAGACGGTCATTGCGTCGCTCAAAGCGTTGACGTGCGTGATCACGTTTAACGGCGCGAGCGCGTTGCTCGTCGAGATTGAAGGCCAGACCTCCCACCACCGGCAGCGTGCCGAGCGGCAGCGGGTGCATTTCAATGCAATCCACCGGGCATGGGGCGACGCACAGGTCGCAGCCGGTGCATTCATCGATGATCACGGTGTGCATCAATTTTGCCGCGCCGACGATGGCATCGATCGGACAGGCCTGAATGCATTTGGTGCAGCCGATGCATTCGGCTTCGCGGATATAGGCAACCTGCGGCGGCGCCGAACCGCGACTGATATCGAGTTCCAGCACCGGCACTTTCAACAGGTCGGCCAGCGCCGCAATGGTTTCTTCACCGCCCGGCGGACACTTGTTGATCGGCTCGCCCTCGGCGATGCCTTGTGCGTACGGCTTGCATCCGGGATGGCCGCACTTGCCGCATTGGGTCTGCGGCAGAAGGGCATCGATGCGTTGAATCAGACTCATGTTTTGATCAGTCCACTGAATCCGAGAAAAATCACTGCGATCAGTCCGGCGCCGATCAGATCGATCGGCAGGCCACGGAAGGGCAGGGGAATATCGTTATCGACCGTGCGTTCACGCAAATCCTGGAACAGGCTCAGTACCAGCCAGAAGCCCAGCCCGGCACCGAGGCTCAAAGCCGTCGCGTGCAACAGGCCTTGATCGTCTTGCACATTGATCAGTGCCAGCCCGAGTACGCCGGCATTGCCCAGCAACAGCGCCCACAACCCGTCGAATGGCCAAGCGGGCAGCCCGTGCGCCAACAGTTTCAGGATCGGTGCGATCAATAGCACGTTCAGCGGCAGGAAGACGAACAGGTGCAGGGCTTCCAGTTGCAATGGCACCAACAGCCAATGCCAGAGCGCGTAACCGAGTACACCGACGACCAGCATCAGGCACAACGTCGCCAGTCCCAGCGCATGGACTTGGCGACGACTGCCCGCCAACAGCGGATCGACGCCCAGCGGCCAGTGCAACACGAAGTTGTTGAGCAGCGCGGCACTGACAAGCGTTAGCACGAGTTCGGTCATGGTTCTGCCGGTGAAACGGGCGGGTGTCTCATAAGGTTAGGCATTATCCGGCAGCCGCGGTGTGTGGGCCAGATATGAAAAATCCCACCGACATGCGAGGCACGCCGGTGGGATCGATCTGCAACAGTCGCTTACTTGATGCGCTGACCCGGCTTGGCGCCGCTGTCCGGGCTCAGCAGGTAGATTTCTTCACCGCCAGGGCCGGCCGCCATCACCATGCCTTCGGAGATACCGAACTTCATTTTCCGTGGCTTGAGGTTGGCGATCATCATGGTCAGGCGACCATCGAGTTTGGACGGATCCGGGTATGCGCTCTTGATGCCCGAGAACACGTTGCGTTGCTCGTCACCGATATCCAGTGTCAGGCGCAGCAGCTTGTCGGCACCCTCAACGTGTTCGGCCTTGACGATCAGCGCGACGCGCAGGTCGATCGCGGCAAAGGCATCGAAGTCGATTTCCGGCGACAGTGGATCCTTGGCCAGTTCGCCGTTGCCGGCAGGCGCAGCAGCACCGGTGTCGGTCTGGCTGGCGGTGAGGTCTTCTTTCGAGGCGTCGCTCATGGCTTGCACTTTTACCGGGTCGATGCGGGTCATCAACGGTTTGAATTCGTTCAACTGGTGGTTGGTCAGCAGCGTGGTGTGGTCGTTCCAGGTCAGCGGGGCGACATTGAGGAACGCCTCGGCATCGGCGGCCAGCAGCGGCAGCACCGGTTTGAGGAAGATCACCAGTTGGCGGAACAGGTTGATGGCGGTGGCGCAGATCGCCTGGACTTCATCCTGCTTGCCTTCCTGTTTGTTCAACGACCACGGCGCTTTGTCGGCGATCCACGCGTTGGCACGGTCGGCCAGGGCCATGGTTTCACGCATGGCACGGGCGAAGTCGCGGGCTTCATAAGCATCGGCAATGCTTGGCGCGGCAGCGAGGAAAGCCTCGGTCAGCTCTGGTGCGGCATTGGTGCCGACCAGCAGGCCAGCGTTACCTTTCTGGATGAATCCGGCGCAACGGCTGGCGATGTTGACCACTTTGCCGACCAGGTCGGAGTTGACCTTCTGCACGAAGTCTTCGAGGTTCAGGTCGAGGTCATCGACGCCACGACCGAGTTTGGCCGCGTAGTAGTAGCGCAGGTATTCCGGCGACAGGTGATCCAGATACGTTCGGGCCTTGATGAAGGTGCCGCGCGACTTGGACATCTTCTGGCCGTTGACGGTCAGGTAGCCGTGCACGTTGATGCCGGTCGGCTTGCGGTAGCCCGCGCCTTCGAGCATCGCTGGCCAGAACAGCGCGTGGAAATTGACGATGTCCTTGCCGATGAAGTGGTACAGCTCGGCGGTGGAGTCCTTGCCCCAGAACGCGTCGAAATCCAGTTCCGGCGTGCGCTCGCAGAGGTTCTTGAAGCTGGCCATGTAGCCGATTGGCGCGTCCAGCCACACGTAGAAATACTTGCCCGGCTCGCCCGGGATCTCAAAACCGAAGTACGGCGCATCGCGGGAGATGTCCCACTGTTGCAGGCCGGCGTCCAGCCATTCGGCGATCTTGTTGGCGACGGCGTCTTGCAGGGTGCCGCTGCGGGTCCAGGTCTGCAGCATTTGCTGGAAGTCTGGCAGTTTGAAGAAGAAGTGCTGGGAATCCTTGAGCACCGGGGTGGCACCAGAGATAGCCGACTTCGGATCCTTCAGGTCGGTCGGGGCGTAGGTCGCGCCGCATTTTTCGCAGTTGTCGCCGTACTGGTCTTCAGTGCCGCATTTCGGGCAGGTGCCCTTGATGAAGCGGTCGGCCAGGAACATTTTCTTTTCCGGGTCGAAATACTGGGTGATCGAGCGTTGGGCGATGTGCCCGGCGTCACGCAGCTTGATGTAGATCTGGCTCGACAGCTCACGGTTTTCTTCGGCGTGAGTGGAGTGGAAGTTGTCGAAATCAACCAGGAACTCGGCAAAGTCGGCGCTGTGTTCAGCCTGCACATTGGCGATCAGTTGTTCCGGGGTGATGCCTTCCTTTTCCGCGCGCAGCATGATCGCCGAACCGTGGGCGTCGTCGGCGCAGACGTAAATGCATTGATTGCCGCGATGCTTCTGGAAGCGCACCCACATATCGGTCTGGATATATTCCAGCATATGGCCAAGGTGAATCGAACCGTTGGCGTAGGGCAGGGCGCTGGTGACGAGGATCTTGCGTGGTTCGGACATGTGGGGCTTCGCTACTTGATGAAACGGAGGTCGGCCACTATAAAGCGCCGGGCAAGATATTTCACCCCTGCAAATCGTTGCCGGGCATGCCGTCCGGAGGATAGAAGGGGTAGGATAGCCGCCATCTTTTCCCAGTCTTGTTATCGGAGTTGCCCATGAGCGCCATCACTCGCGCAGCGGTGGAAGCCGTCCTCAGCCAATACACCGACCCTTACCTGAACCAGGACCCGGTCAGCGCCGGTTGCGTGAAGCACATCGAGATCGTCGGTGATCGCGTCACCGTGCAGCTGGAAATCGGTTATGCCGCCGGCCTGTTCAAAAGCGGATGGGCGCAAATGCTGCAATTGGCCATCGAGAACCTTGACGGTGTCGCGGCCGCGAAAGTAGAGATCAATACGGTCATCGCCGCGCACAAAGCCCAGGCGCAGATCCCGGGGCTGGCCAACGTCAAGAACGTGGTCGCCGTGGCCTCGGGCAAGGGCGGTGTGGGCAAGTCGACCACCGCCGCCAACCTCGCGCTGGCCCTAGCCCGTGAAGGCGTCAAGGTCGGCATTCTCGACGCCGATATCTACGGCCCGAGCCAAGGCATCATGTTCGGCATCCCCGAGCGCACCCGCCCTGAGGTCAAGGACCAGAAGTGGTTCGTGCCGCTCAAGGCTCACGGCGTTGAGGTCATGTCGATGGCGTTCCTGACCGACGACAACACGCCGATGGTCTGGCGCGGGCCGATGGTCTCCGGCGCACTGCTGCAACTGGTCACGCAAACCGCGTGGGGCGATCTGGACTATCTGGTTATCGACATGCCGCCAGGCACTGGCGATATCCAGCTGACTTTGGCGCAAAAAGTCCCGGTGGCCGGCGCGGTGATCGTCACCACGCCACAGGATCTGGCGTTGCTGGATGCGCGCAAAGGCGTGGAAATGTTCCGTAAGGTCAACATTCCGGTACTGGGTGTGGTGGAAAACATGGCCGTGCACATCTGCTCGAACTGCGGGCATGCCGAGCATCTGTTCGGTGAGGGCGGTGGTGAGAAACTGGCGACCCAATACGGCGTAGAGCTGCTGGCTTCGCTGCCGCTGTCGATGTTGATCCGCGAGCAGGCCGATGGCGGCAAGCCAACGGTGATCGCCGAGCCGGACAGCCAGATTTCCATGGTCTATCAGGAACTGGCCCGCCACGTCGGCGCGCGGATTGTATTGCAGGAAGCGGCGACGCCGGCGATGCCGAATATCACTATCAGCGACGATTGATCAATCAGCAACACCGATAACCCTGTAGGAGTGAGCCTGCTCGCGATAGCGGAATAACATTCAACAGATTTGTTGAATGAATGACCGCAATCGCGAGCAGGCTCACTCCTACATTTATTTTGTGTTGGCAGTCAGATGCGCAACCCGCCATCCATCTCCAGAATCCGTCCGGTGTAATAGTCGTTTTCGAAGATATACGCCGCCGAATGTGCAATTTCTTCCGGCTTGCCCATGCGCTTGAGCGGAATCCCCGAAGTCATCTTCTCCAGCGCTTCCGGTTTCATGCCCAGGGTCATCTCGGTTTCGATGAAACCCGGTGCAATCCCCGCTACACGAATGCCATAACGCGCCAGTTCTTTCGCCCAAGTCACCGTCGCCGCCGCTACACCGGCCTTGGCCGCGGAATAATTGGTCTGGCCAACGTTGCCTGCACGCGAGATCGACGAGATGTTGATGATCGCGCCGCTGTTCTTCAGCTCGACCATTTTCGCCGCCACCTCACGGGTGCAGAGGAACACGCCGGTCAGGTTGACGTCGATCACCGCCTGCCACTGTGCCAGGCTCATCTTGGTCATTTCGCCGTCCTTGACCTTGAGCAGCAGGCCATCACGGAGGATCCCGGCGTTGTTGATCAGGCCATGAATGGCACCGAAGTCGGCGGCAACCTGAGCAACCATGTGCTCGACCTGCTCTTCATTGGCGACGTTGCACAGATAGCTGCGCGCCTCGACGCCCTTGGCCTTGCAAGCCGCGACCGCGTCGTCGAGCTTTTCCTGATTGAGGTCGACGAGGGCGAGCTTCGCGCCTTTGCCGGCGAAATACTCGGCCATCGAACGGCCCAAACCCTGGCAACCGCCAGTGATAATGATTACTTTGTCGTTGAGTTGCATTCGCATGCCCCGATAGCAGGTCTGAGTAGTTTTTGTTTTCAGCGACTCCCGATCTGCACCGGCCGTGGCTGGGTTGCACATGAGAATTGCCCGCTGGCGTGACTGGGACTTGATCCCGGGCGCCTGTCCGTTTTTTCGACGGATTCTATTTAAGGAGTCATAAATTGAGCGTTGAAGTGGCGAAGAATGCCCGAGAATTGCTTCTCAAGGAATACCGTGGAGTGCTGTCGACCCACTCCAAATCGATGCCCGGTTTTCCCTTTGGCTCCGTGGTGCCTTACTGCCTCGACGAGCAGGGCCGCCCGCTGATCCTGATCAGCCGCATCGCCCAGCACACCCACAACCTGCAAAAAGACCCGAAATGCTCGATGTTGGTGGGCGAACGTGAGGCCGATGACGTACAAGCCGTTGGTCGCCTGACCTATCTGGCCGAGGCGCAAAAGCTTGCAGACGCGGCCAGCATTGAAGCGGCGGCCGAGCGTTATTACCGCTATTTCCCTGACTCGCAGAACTATCACAAGGCCCACGACTTCGATTTCTGGGTATTGAGCCCGGTGCGCCACCGCTACATCGGCGGTTTCGGCGCGATTCACTGGATTGACCAACTGACCCTGGCCAACCCGTTTGCCGGCAAAGCCGAAATCGGCATGGTCGAGCACATGAATAGCGACCATGCCAAGGCCATTGCGCACTACGTCGATCTGGCCGGTCTGCCGAAAAGCGTACCGGCGCAACTGGCCGGGATCGACAGCGAAGGCATGCACCTGCGCATCGGTCAGGCGCTGTACTGGCTACCGTTTCAAGCCTCTTGTCATACGCCGACACAAGTGCGCGAAGCCTTGGTTTCATTGGCTCACGCACAGGTCTGGCCAAAAAATGCAGTGGTCGACGCTTGAATTCACGAAAGGGCGACGTCATCTAAGGCTTACTGCAAGGCATTTCTTGCGTTGAGGAAACTTTGATGCGCCCTTTTCTGTTGCTCTTTCTGCTGTTTCCAGTGCTGGAGCTGTTCGTATTCGTCAAAGTGGCAGGTTCCATCGGGTTTTTCCCGGCCCTGCTGCTGATTATTCTCGGCTCGATGTTCGGCGTGTTCGTGCTGCGCGTCGCCGGTCTGGCTACGGCCCTGCGTGCCCGTGAAAGCCTGAACCGTGGCGAACTGCCTGCGCAAACCATGCTTGAAGGGCTGATGCTGGCTTTGGCCGGTGGTCTGTTGATCCTGCCTGGCTTTATCAGCGATGTGGTCGGTCTGGTCATGCTGCTGCCGTTCACGCGTCGTCTGCTGGCGAATAAAATGCGCCAGCGCGCCGAAGAGCAGGCCATGCGTCAGCGCGCGTTCGCCGACGACCTGCAACCCCGTGGCGGTCCTGCACCGCGTCAGCCTCTGGGCCGCGAGGGTGATGTGATCGAAGGCGAGTTCGAACACCGCGACAGCAAGTAACTGCGTTATCGACACGGCACCTGCGGGTGCCGTGCTCGTTTATGGGCCGCATTTATGCAGAACATCGGTGAAAAATTTTTCGCCTGGCCCTTGTAATAAGCTTATGCGCCCTTATGTATCGGTCACCGAAAGGTTTCTGGCATTTGAGCCAGTCAGTCTTCCGCGGTTCGCTCGACGAACCGCAACCGGCGCAGGCCGGATTTGTTAAACCCGCCGGGACTACACCGGCCGATGAAAACCACAATTAGGAGAGATCGACAATGAAGCTTCGTCCTCTGCATGACCGCGTCGTAATCCGTCGCAGCGAAGAAGAAAAGAAAACCGCTGGCGGTATCGTCCTGCCAGGTTCGGCTGCTGAAAAAGCCAACCACGGTGTGATTCTCGCTGTAGGCCCGGGCAAAGCTCTGGAAAACGGCGAAGTGCGCGCACTGTCCGTTAAAGAAGGCGACAAGGTTGTGTTCGGTCCTTACTCCGGCAGCAACACTGTGAAAGTCGACGGCGAAGACCTGCTGGTAATGAGCGAGAACGAAATCCTCGCTGTTATCGAAGGCTGATACCCCCGTTCATTTTCCCGCTACTACAAAGTATTTAAGGAATATCGATCATGGCTGCTAAAGAAGTTCTGTTTGGCGATTCCGCCCGTAAAAAAATGCTCAAGGGCGTCAACGTCCTGGCTGACGCAGTAAAAGCGACCCTGGGCCCGAAAGGCCGTAACGTGATCATCGAGAAGAGCTTCGGCGCTCCGACCATCACCAAGGACGGCGTTTCCGTCGCCAAAGAAATCGAACTCGAAGACCGTTTCGAAAACATGGGCGCGCAGCTGGTCAAAGACGTTGCCTCCCGTGCCAACGATGACGCTGGTGACGGTACTACCACCGCTACCGTTCTGGCTCAGTCGATCGTCAACGAAGGCCTGAAAGCCGTCGCTGCCGGCATGAACCCGATGGACCTGAAGCGCGGTATCGACAAAGCGACCATCGCTATCGTCAAAGAGCTGAAGAACCTGTCCAAGCCATGCGCTGACACCAAGGCCATCGCTCAGGTAGGCACCATCTCGGCCAACTCCGACAGCTCCATCGGCGACATCATTGCCGAAGCCATGGAAAAAGTCGGTAAAGAAGGCGTGATCACCGTTGAAGAAGGCACTGGCCTGGAAAACGAACTGTCGGTTGTAGAAGGCATGCAGTTCGACCGTGGCTACCTGTCCCCGTACTTCGTCAACAAGCCGGAAACCATGGTTGCCGAACTGGACAACCCACTGGTGCTGCTGGTCGACAAAAAGATCTCGAACATCCGCGAAATGCTGCCAGTGCTGGAAGCCGTTGCCAAAGCCGGCCGTCCACTGCTGATCGTTTCCGAAGACGTTGAAGGCGAAGCCCTGGCGACTCTGGTTGTGAACAACATGCGTGGCATCGTTAAAGTCGCAGCCGTCAAGGCGCCAGGCTTCGGCGACCGTCGCAAGGCCATGCTGCAGGACATCGCCGTTCTGACCGGCGGTACCGTTATCTCCGAAGAGATCGGCCTGAGCCTGGAAGCCGCTACCCTGGAAAACCTGGGCAGCGCCAAGCGCGTGACCATCTCCAAGGAAAACACCATCATCGTTGACGGTGCTGGCGTTGCAGGCGACATCGAATCGCGTATCGCTCAGATCCGCGCCCAGATTGCCGAAACTTCCTCGGACTACGATCGTGAAAAACTGCAAGAGCGTCTGGCCAAGCTGTCCGGCGGCGTTGCAGTGATCAAGGTTGGCGCTGGTTCCGAAGTTGAAATGAAAGAGAAGAAAGCCCGCGTTGAAGACGCCCTGCACGCAACTCGCGCAGCCGTTGAAGAAGGCGTGGTACCTGGCGGTGGCGTTGCGCTGATCCGCGCTCTGGAAGCCATCCTTGACCTGAAAGGCGACAACGCTGATCAGGACGTTGGTATCGCTGTTCTGCGTCGTGCTGTTGAAGCGCCGATGCGTCAGATCGCTTCCAACTCCGGCGACGAGCCAAGCGTTGTGGTCAACGAAGTCAAGAACGGCAAAGGTAACTTCGGTTACAACGCTGCTTCCGGCGAATACGGCGACATGATCGAAATGGGCATCCTGGACCCAACCAAGGTAACCCGTTCCGCTCTGCAGGCTGCAGCCTCGATCGGCGGTCTGATTCTGACCACCGAAGCAGCTGTGGCTGACGCGCCGAAGAAAGACGGCGGCGCTGGCGGCGGCATGCCAGACATGGGCGGCATGGGTGGCATGGGCGGCATGATGTAAGCCAGCCTTACCCCTGTAACGCAAAACCCCGCTGACGAAAGTCAGCGGGGTTTTTTATTGTCCGTATTTCAGCGTTATAACAATCCCCTGTGGGAGCGAGCCTGCTCGCGAAGGGGGCGGATCAGCCAGCATTAATGTTGAATGACACAGCGCATTCGCGAGCAGGCTCGCTCCCACAATTGGATCTATATTTCAGGCGCTGACCGGTTGTGCCTTGACCACGGCCTCGGTTTTCACCGCCGGGCGATACAGCACCCAGTAATACGACCCCAGACAAATCAGCCAGCAGAAAATCGCCGTCCACACGTTGTGCGAGAAGAAGTGTGCGCCCTGCATCATCCGGCTGATCGAGAACACCGAACCCAATGCAAAGGCAAAGATAAACGCCTGTCTGGCCAGACGCGGCCGCCGATCACGCAGGACAAAGAACAACGCAAACAAAGTAAACCCCGTCGCCGCATGACCACCCGGCCAGCAACGCCCGGGTTTGTCGGTCTGCGGGCGATGCTCCATCAACTTGCTATAGGTTTCATGGCCACCGAATTGCTCCAGGCTCCACGGGCATTGCACCGCAGTCACGGCTTTGACCGGAGTGACAAACGAGGTCGCCAGGCCCAGCGACAGCACCAGGCAGCCCAGCTCACGCTTGAACGGTTTCAGTCTGCCGACGAAGAACGAGCCGATAAAACCGAGGATGGCAAACACCGAGAACGCAATGACCACTTGTTTGGCCCGGTCATGCAGGATGTCCTCGAGGAAGAAACTATGCCGCCCGATAAAGTCGCCCGCAACCGGGTCGTAGAACAGGCGGGCCAGATACATGTCCAACTCGGTCAATTCGAGCAGTACCAGAATGACCGCCGCGACGGCGGGTATTCCCAGACACAACCAGAAATTCAGTGGCCTGGAAACGGGACGGGCAGAAGTCGACGCCATGGGCAATTCCTTGGTCGGTAAGTATGTTCTGAGGAGCGCAACCGCGCGGAGTCTGCGCGTGCGGGCGTCGCCGATTTGTTAACCGAAAGTGAAAAAAACGTTGGCGTGCGCAATGAGCATTTTTATCGCTAAACAACCCGACACACGCCTAGCCCTGAGCCACACTTGGCCGTAAGCTGCGCGGGCCAAGTAGGCCGTTACCCCGTACGGAGGAGGTGCCCATGCGAATTCTGTTGGTCGAAGACAACCGCGACATCCTGGCCAATCTGGCCGATTATCTGGGCCTCAAAGGCTATACCGTCGATTGCGCCCAGGACGGTCTGTCGGGTCTGCATCTGGCCGCCACCGAGCATTACGACCTGATCGTGCTCGACATCATGTTGCCGGGCATCGACGGCTACACCCTGTGCAAACGCCTGCGTGAAGATGCCCGCCGCGACACGCCGGTGATCATGCTCACTGCTCGTGATCAGCTCGACGATCGTCTGCAGGGTTTCAAGTCTGGGGCTGATGATTATCTGATCAAGCCATTTGCCTTGTCCGAGCTGGCCGCGCGGGTCGAAGCGGTGATGCGCCGTGCGCAGGGTGGTGGCCGCCGTGCGCTGCAGGTCGCCGATCTGAGCTACGACCTCGACACGCTGGAAGTGACCCGCGACGGCAAACTGCTGAAGCTCAACCCGGTAGGCCTCAAATTGCTGGCGGTGTTGATGCAGAAAAGTCCGCACGTGCTACGTCGGGAAATTCTCGAAGAAGCGCTGTGGGGCGATGATTGCCCGGACAGCGACAGCCTGCGCAGTCACGTTCACCAATTGCGTCAGGTGATCGACAAACCGTTCACCAAACCATTGCTGCACACCGTGCACGGCGTGGGTTACCGGCTGGCCGATGTGTAATGGAGTTTAAGCAAAGCCTATCCCAGCGGATCATTATTGCCTTTGCCTTGATGAGCGCCCTGGTCGCCGGTGCCTTTGCCATGGGCATCGTCGCGACCGTGCACCTGGTCGAAGAAAAGCTGATTTCGGCAGGGCTGGGCGGTGATCTGCAGCGTTTGCTGCTGATGGACAACGTTTCGGACTGGAGCCACCGTCCGGAGCCGGATCAGTTGTTCTATTTCAGCGGCGGACCGGGCGATTTCGAGTTGCCCAAGGATCTGCGCCACCTCGACTCAGGTTTCCATGAAGTGTTTCGCGAGCAGCTGTCGTATCACGCGATGGTCGAAATCGTCGACGGTCGACGTTACGTATTGCTCCAGGATCAAAGCGATTTCGAAGAGCGCGAACGCGTGCTGTTTGCCGTGGTGCTGGTGGGTTTCGTGCTCAGCCTGGCATTGGCGGTGTTCCTTGGCTGGGTGCTCGCGCGCAAGGTGATGGCGCCGGTGGTGCGCCTGGCCCGGCAGGTGCGCCACCGCGACCAGTTACTCGGGCTGGCACCACCGCTGGCACCGGATTATGCGGCTGACGAAGTCGGCGAACTGGCGGTGGCGTTCGATGCCACGCTGGGACGTCTGCGTCAGGCGCTGACCCGCGAGCGTTTGTTCACCAGCGACGTCAGCCATGAATTGCGCACGCCGCTGATGGTGCTGGCCAGTTCCTGCGAGCTGCTGCTGGAAAACCCGGGGATCGACCAGCGTGGTCGCTCTCAGGTCGAGCGTATTGCTCGCGCCAGTGAGGAAATGCGCGAGTTGGTGCAAACCTTCCTGATGCTGGCGCGCGCCCAGCATGAAGATGCCGGCATGGCACTTCAGCAAAACCTCTCGCAAGTCGCCGAAAATCTGTTGTGTCTGTGGCGCGGGCCGATCGAGAGCAAGGGCTTGGAACTGGTCTTCGAACCGGGCAGTCCATCAGACATTCGCTACAACGCGACCCTGTTGAATGCCGTGATGGGCAACCTGTTGCGCAACGCGCTGCATTACACCGAAAGCGGTTTCATTCGCCTGACACTCAATGCCAACGGCTTCGCGGTCGAAGACTCCGGCGTCGGCATCCCGGAAGAAAAGCGCGAAGCCATGTTCGAGCCTTTCGTGCGTGGCAGCGAAAAGCGCGGCGAAGGTCTGGGGCTGGGGTTGTCGCTGGTGCAGCGGATCTGCGAGAACCAGGGCTGGACCGTCAGTTTGAGCACGATGGAACCGAATGGCTGCCGCTTCGAAGTGGATCTTGGCAAAATCTGACGCAGGGGGTGGCGCAAGGCTACTCCCTCTAACCTGTCTGAATCCTGTATAACGCTGTAATAATTTGTCTGTTTACCTGACATTTTTTTCACAAATGGATGACCTGACGCTGACACGCCGCTCCCTAAGGTGGTGCCATCAGCAATTCAGGAGTCCTGGTGATGGCCGGCCCAATCAAACTCGATTTTTCCGAGAAGTACGACGATCAGCACGCGCAGAAATATCTGCGCAAGCACAAGGAAAGCCTTGGACGTCGGCTCTCTCACTGGCGTGATGAACAACTGGCTCGCAAGGCGCTGGCGCTGGTCGGCGAGCCGGGGCTGGTGCTGGATCTGCCTTGCGGTGCAGGGCGGTTCTGGCCATTGCTGGGCGAAAAGGCCAACCGGGTGATCATCGGCGCGGACAATTCCGAGTCGATGATCACGACGGCCATGCAAGCGCAACCGGCCGATGTGGTGAAACGGGTACAACCCTTGCACACATCTGCGTTCGACATTGCCTTGCCGGATAACGCCGTCGACAGCATTTTCTGCATGCGTCTGCTCCACCACATCGGTGAAGCCGAGCATCGCCGGGCGATTCTGCGCGAGTTCGAGCGTGTCACCCGGGACAGTGTGATTGTTTCGCTGTGGGTCGACGGCAATTTCAAGGCCTGGAAACGCCAGCGTGCCGAGCGCAACCGTGACAAACGCGAGTATCAGAATCGCTTTGTGTTACCGGCCGCTACGGTGGAAAAGGAGTTCGAGGAGGCAGGTTTTCGAATTCAGGAACAACTGGACTTTATTCCGCTCTATGCCATGTGGCGAGTTTACGTATTACGCAAGAGGTAACAGGATGGCAGTGCAATTGGCAGCAGAAACGGAAGTCGCTTCGCAAGATCGCTTTGACTATTACTGGAACCAGCGCGGCGAGTGGGTGGAAGAACCCAATGTTCGACGCGGTGGCGAAAGCGGTGTGCAACGTATCGTTGGGCGCGACGGACAACTGCTGTACGCCAAGCGTCAGACCGGACATATCTACCGCAGCTGGTTGCATCCGTTCGGCCGTCCGACCGTATTGCGCGAACTCGACGCACTGACCGGCGTGAGCAAGCTCGGTGTGCGCGTGCCGCAAATCGTTTTCTGCGGCGCCCAGCCTGATCCGCAGCACAAATGGCGTGCACTGCTGGTCACCAAATCCCTGGACGGTTTCCAGGAACTGGAACATTGGCTGGCGGCGGCCGGCGGTCGCGATCAGTGTGGCGACGGGGTGTATGAGCGTGTGCTCAAGGACCTCGCCGAGAACCTGGCGCGCATGCACAAGGGCCGTTGGCAGCACAGCTGCATCTACATCAAGCACGTGTTTGTGCGGGTGACCGGTGAAGGCGAGTCGGCCAAGGTCGAGGTCGCTTTGATCGATCTGGAGAAATGCCGCCAGCGTCTGACCGCCTATCGCGCGGCCTCCCATGACATGAAGCAATTGCGCCGCCACTCGTCGTTCCGCGACGCGGACTGGAAGAAACTCGTCTACTTTTATGAGACGGCGTTTGGCAGCGCTATCAAAGGTTTATAGCGATGAAACTAGAAATTGCACGAGGTTTGTTTTTGGTTGGAGCCTTGGCAGTTGCGTCATTGGCGGTGGCTGCCTGGGAGCAGCCTCGCATGCAGGTGGTTGGCGCGTCTGTAGACGACGCCCACTGCGCAGTCCCACGGGTGGCGAAAGCCTCCGTGGCGACCCAACCTGATCATGATCTGTTGTTGTTCATGTTCGGACTTTCTCAAGGGATGAGGCCGCAAAGTTGAACCGATTGAAGCCCAAATAAAAGGCCTCGCAGATGCGAGGCCTTTTTTTATGCCTGGAGCAACGCAGATCCCTTGTAGGAGTGAGCCTGCTCGCGATAGCGGTCTGTCAGTTAATAATGATTTGAAT
>NZ_JBSVXS010000064.1:0-31478 GCF_054070155.1 Pseudomonas sp. SDT291_1_S447 | reverse complement strand
ACCGGCCTGTCACGCCGGGGGTCGCGGGTTCGAGTCCCGTCCGCTGCGCCATATTCGGTAATCTGGAACACTGAACGCCAGATCACCACAGAAAGCCCGCCTTGTGCGGGCTTTTTGCTGTCTGGGATTTGGGTATTTTTCGCGACCCATAACTATGTAGTGCCTGCCGGTTCCGTCGCTTTCGGACAATGAGCAATGTTCTTCATGACGCTTTTACGTCATAGAGCCAGCCAATTGCCCGACGAGAGCCAATCCAATGCCAAATCTTGCTGAAACTTCTGCCGCCGATGACGGCCAAGCGCTGTCGTTCCTGTCATCCAGTCCAGCCTTTCTTTCCAGCGATGACGCCGCTGCCTGCCTGCACGGCCTGTTGAAGGCCCCGCGAAACGGCGAATTCAACGGGTTCATTCTGAAAACCGTTGATGCACGATTCATTTGCGCAGAGCGTATAGATGCGCCGATGGCCGACGACAAGAACCAGCAGAGCGACGCAACCACCGGGCAACATGGCATACCCGGTGTAGTCGTCAGCGCGTCGGGGGAGCTGATTGTCCCGAGCGGACTCACCCTTGAGGCGAGTTTTCACGCCCGTCCGGTGAAAGCGCAAGGTGCCGATGAGGCCACAACCGAATGGATTCAGCGTAATCGTTTCTTCGCAATCTCGGATTTGTCGGAAGTGATGAATACGCACCGAAAATTCGCGAAATGCTATCTATCCGCGCGTAATGGAGGGCTGCTGTCATACACATCGAAAAACTCGTCGTTTGAACAGGAGCTTTCGCCGCGACTTACCAGGAAAAGTAACGGTCAGCCTCGACGATTCGAGGAGTTGTATGAAGATGGTTCGATTCCAAGCAGCCTGTGGATCTTGCTGACGTTGGCCGCCGGAACAACAACGGTCGTCGTAACCGGTGATCTCTGGCGGCACCGCGGCCACCTCAACGCCAGCTGGAGGACGGATATCCTGCAAGTACAGCCGGCAAACTCAGCAATGCCGATCTTCGGGCCGATCTTTCGGGATGCCAAGGATGTCGCGCTTTATCTGCATACCAAATTACCTGAGTCGACGGCAGCGCAGCCAAATGTCGGCTTCATCCTCAAACATAATGTCAGTGATTTTTTTATCCTGACCGAACCGGTTTCCAGCCCTTACGCCAGCTTCGACCGGGCACTACTGTTTCCCAGGGATCAGCACGGCAATCCATTGATCCCCCGCGAATTTCGTGTGCATGGCATTTACCATTCGATTCAGCCATTACCATCGGCACGTCTGGCTCCGAGCGAAGTGGACCTTCAGCAGAATTTCTTCTCTGCAGCGGACCTCAAGGTCAGTCTGGACCATGTAATCATGGCGCCTCATCAACGTGTTTTCGCCATCACCTGCGATGGGGCGGTGCTACGTTTCGCCAAGCCGGTCATGCCCAAGGTCCGCGCGCTGCTTGTCGAACTGGCGCAAGGCCTTGAGCAGAAGTTGATCACTGGCGGGATCACGCCAACGATATTTGTCGACAAAGTTGCCGACGCCGGGATCCTCAGTGTTCTGTTCCCGAGCAAGACCTGGCCCACCATGGGAAGGATCACGGCATCGACCAGTATTGTTGCCCGCACGCACCATACGGATCATTCGCTGTTGCGTTGATGGCGATAGTCGCTAATTGCCTCGTACACCGCTTTGCGCAGCCGGTTGATGCCGCCGATCGGGCGATGCGCCTCAACGCCAAACCAAGGATTGAACGACAGGTTGTCGCATTGCAGATTCAGCGCCGGATCATCGAAATCCTGCGGCGGCAGCGTGATTCGCGCTACGGTTTCGAAAGGCGAATCCTGCTCACGCCATTCGATGCTGGTGTCTTCGATCGGCATGTATTTATTGGCATCCTGGCGCTGGATTTGCAGCATAAAACAGGCCGGTACCCGATCCGTCGACAACTGCTGATTCAGCGCGCTGCGCAGGAAGTTCGGCAGGTCGTGGTTCTGTTTGGGCAATGTGTAAGCGGGGCAATTGTCCGGATCGGGTGCTACACGAAACTTTGCATTCGCGTCGCCGAATTTGTAGGGCGAAACCGAAAAGTATGTAGTCGCCGTCGGGCTGTCCGGCGGCGGCGACAATGTTGCCAGGGCAATAAACAAATGACGGATCTGCCAGCTGCGCGGGTCCCATCCGGGGAAAAACGCCATGACCTTCTTGCCGTCAGCCTGCGCTGCCACATTCTGACGATACTCGGCGACATCACTGACAAAGAAGTTCGGATGGCTGAACATCACGAAATCCTGTTCATGCGCTGCCTGACGGTTGTCGAGCAACTGTTTTCCCGAAACGTCCAGCAGTTTGATCGCCATGCCCCTGGCGTCGCGGATGCTGTCGAACTGTGGGTAGGCATTGCCATTGGACAGGCGAATCATTGCCTGCCAGGTTTTGCCTGGCTCACTGAATACGCCCTGGCGCAGCGACTGCGCCAGTTCCGGCAGAACCTGCACCTGAGCCTTGACGCAGCCGTGCGCCTTGGCATGTGCGTCGCGCAGATACCGTGTGCTTTCGCGATGTTGATCGACGATGCGCACGGCAGTCTGAATCACGTCCTGAGTCATCGCGGCTTCACCGGGCGGAATCTGCTCCAGCGTCGAAACCGGGCCGCGGTGCTGCCAGGCAAACCATGCCGTGGCAGTGGCCCAGCCGAGGAGGCTGATGACGACCATTATCAGCAGGACTTTGCCAAGCAGGCGTCCAAGCCACAACCAGACTCTGGCCAACAGCGGCAGTTCTTTCTTGAAGGCCGAGATCATGGCAGTTGCGCCTCCAGTGGGCCGCCGAGAACTTTCAGGTACTCAAGCAACGCCCAGCGTTCTTCGGGCTGCAGCAGCCGGCCAATCACGCCGTTGCTGCGTTCGCCAGCGCGGAATTCATGGCCGCTGTTGTGGTTGCCAGTGATGCGCGTGTCGAACAGGAAACCATTGGTAAAGGCCTCGCTTCGATAACCCAGATGTCGCGGATCGTATTCGAAGCTGCCCTTGAAAAAGGTCGTGACGCGTTCATCCTGCGGCGACAGCAACTGATAGATGCTCGGCACCGAACCGTTGTGCAGAAACGGCGCGGTGGCCCAGACACCGGCCAGCGGGCGGGCCTTGTAAGCGACTTTTTCACGCACACCGATCGGCAGGCCGAAACCGTCCAGCTGTGGTTTCTCCTGTGGCGTGACGTTGGCTTCGCGGTAGGCGCGATCCTCGACGAAGGCGGTGACGTAAGCCAGGCCTTTGGCCACTGACAACTGGCTCAGATCCAGTGGCTCCTTGGGCGTGGGATGCAGTTTGACGTCCATTTTTTCAAGTTCTTTCAGATCCCACTGCAGGGATGTCAAATCGAAACGATGGCTGGCGATATTGTTCGCGGCGGTCGGGTCGGTGCCGATGACATCGACCGGCAGCATGTGCAAATGCTGCACCCAGCGCTGACCTTCCTGCGTCTGGCGCGGTACGTGACAACCGGCGCAATTCTCGGCAAACAGCGTGCGCCCCTTGGCTGCCATTGGTTTGTCGATGGCGCCAAGCAGCTCCTCTGGCCAAGCGGGCGGCTTGAGCTTTTGCAGGGTTTCTTCGATCTTGTGCAAATCACGCACGCGCACGCTGGAGGCATAGCGTGCAGTGCCTTGCAGCGGCTGGCCGTTGCCATCGAAAAAATTCAGGGTGGCGCCGACGCCTAACGCTTCGCCGATGTTGCGCGCCATCGGCTGCTGCGCCGAGCCGTTCCACTGCACCCAATCGAACGTCCACATGTCCCAGAGCTGCGGGTAATCCACCGGGGCATTGGCCACGCGGTAGTTGGCGGGGGAAATTGCATCGCCAAATGTCGCGTTGGCAATGCGTCCAAAAGCATCGGCGCGGCCGGGACCTTCTTCGGTCGGGTAGAGGCCGCGATGGGTATCGTTCCAGGCGACTTTAAGGAATGTGTTCAGTGAAGTTTTGAAGTCTTTGCGCAATTGCTCGTGGCGCGCGTCGTATTCGTCGCCCAGCACGGTTCTGGCAAAGCGTTCGAATTTCCATGGGTTGTAGTAAGTCGAGGTCAGACTTGCCACTAGAGCCTGTCCGAAACTTCCGCCGCGCAAAGTAGGAACACTGGAAGGCAACACATGTTGCGCGGTACCGCCGTCGATCCGTACGGCCTGGCCTTTGAAACGCAATTCGCCGGTGTGGCAAGCGGCGCAAGTGATGTCCAGATATTGCTCGGAGCTGCCGGGATTCTGGTGCCGGGCAAAACCGACGGGGAGGTTACCCGGATTGTTCGCCGTGGCTTTCTGCTGCGGATCAATCAGAAAACCGAAACGCGCGAGGTAATCGGGCGAGGCGAAACGTTGCGCCGAGAAGGGCAGTTCCAACGCCTGGAACCACTCATAGCGCAGGCCTTTGACCTGCGTACCCTGAGGCGTGAAATAGTAGGTTTGCCGGTCTTCGTCACTCCACTGATCGAGGTAATGCACCTGCTCGGCGGGGGTATAGAAAGGCAATTTCGGGTTGGCGACGTAATACAGCACCACTGCGAGCACGAGTCCCAGCAGCACGACGATCAGGGTCAGCACACGGAATAAAAGGCGCAAGATAAACATCCTTGTCGAATTGTTCCGCTGTTATGCCTGAGCCTGCACTATGCGGCAAGTGGCCATTACGCCAGATGATGCAGGAAGAAACGACGCTGATTGTCGGGACAAGATGACAGAAGCTTCATCGTCGCTTCGCGCCAATGCGTTTTAATCCCTGAACTTATCGGAAGTTTCCTGCTCTCATGCCGGTAGCCATTGGTCGTGGCGGCCTGATAAGCTCGCGGCTTTACTCGATTGCCCTTTCGGCGCATGAACAAGGAAATAGCATGAAACAGCATCGGTTGGCGGCGGCGGTTGCCCTGGTTAGCCTGGTCCTCGCGGGTTGTGATTCGCAGACCAGCGTAGAGCTGAAAACCCCGGCGCAAAAAGCTTCCTACGGTATCGGCCTGAACATGGGCAAGAGCCTGGCTCAGGAAGGCATGGATGATCTGGACTCCAAAGCGGTAGCCCAGGGCATCGAAGATGCCGTTGGCAAGAAAGAACAGAAGCTGAAAGATGAAGAACTGGTCGAAGCCTTCGCTGCACTGCAAAAGCGTGCTGAAGAGCGCATGGCCAAGATGAGCGAAGAGTCGGCAGCCGCCGGCAAGAAATTCCTCGAAGAAAACGGCAAGAAAGCCGGTGTGACTACCACCGCTTCGGGTCTGCAGTACGAAGTGGTCAAGAAAGCCGACGGCCCACAGCCTAAGCCGACTGACGTAGTGACTGTTCACTACACCGGCAAGCTGACCAACGGCACCGTATTCGACAGCTCCGTCGAGCGCGGCAGCCCGATCGATCTGCCGGTAAGCGGCGTGATCCCGGGTTGGGTTGAAGGTCTGCAACTGATGCACGTTGGCGAGAAGTACAAACTGTACATCCCTAGCGATCTGGCTTACGGCGCTCAGTCGCCAAGCCCGGCAATCCCGGCCAATTCGGTTCTGGTCTTCGACCTTGAACTGCTGGCCATCAAGGATCCAGCCAAAGAAGCTGCTGCTGCCAAGTAATTGGTAAAGGCTTCAACAACAACGCCTCGCTTATGCGGGGCGTTGTTGCATCTGGAGTCTGGCAAGGGTAAACAGAGCGAACCGATGCCGGTCGCGAGAGTCATAGCCATTGAGGCTGCCCGCGCTAGCCGCCCTGAGCAGCCAAGTCAATGAAATATTGGGGTTTTTTATGTGAGTAAAAAACGCCCGATCTGAGCGCAGCCCTTATGAAACGGGGCTTTCAGCGCTGAAATGCAGCTCTGTTCACAAGGTTATCCACAATTTGTGTGGATAACATTTCAACGGGAGGAATAGATGAAAGCTCCGTGGAATTTCGCTCGATTCCTGCCCCTGGCCGGTCGCCTGCTGGCACGCGGCCGCTTGCCGACCTTATTGTTTGCGGTCGCCAGCAAAGGCGCCGCGCAAGGCAATCGCCTCGGTAAACTCAAGGACGACTTACGTTTACTCCAGGCGTTGTGCCTGGCCTATTGGCGCGGCGAGTATCGGGCCATCAGTGGCAAAGCATTGATTTCGGTCGTGGCGGGGTTGATGTACTTCCTTAGTCCGGTCGATGCGATTCCGGATTTCATTCCGGTGTTCGGCATGCTCGACGACATTGCCGTCCTCGCCTGGCTGATGAAAACCCTCGACGATGAACTCAATGCTTTTCGTCTTTGGCGCAACCGTCAGCAGCCGGAAAAACTCGCCGTCGTCGAACGCCTGCCGGATACCCCCGAACAACTGCAACTTCAGGGGCCGAAAAAAACCTGATTATCAATACCCTCGTACAGATAGATACCCCCCGCGACCTTGGCCGCTGTTAGGATTACACTTCTAGGGAAAAGTGCCGACTCGCTAAGTGTTGTTGTCCTACGGGGTAGTCATGGATATTCAGATAATTGCACGCGATGGCGAACCCGAATACGCGGTTCTGCCGTGGGCTCAGTATCAGGCTCTACTAAAAGCAGCAGGCATCAACGAAACACCGTCGCGTCCGGCAGTCACGCCGCTCGCGGCCACACCAGACCCGATTCTTCCAGGCCTGGATCAACTACGCAGTTTGCGCGAAGGGAAGGGCATCGCCATTGAGGCGCTGGCCCGCACGGTAGGCATCAGCCCGTCTTATCTGGCCATGATCGAAAGTGGCGAGCGTCAGCCTGACGCCGCGATTCGCCGCAGCCTGGCCTGGGAATTGACGGTGCCAGGGTGGAGGGATGAATCGTGAGCGTACGCATCAGTCGTCAACATTGGGACGGATTGCTCGGAGAACTGGATCAGGCGCGCCGTCAGCGCCATCTGCTGACTTATCGGGCCTTGCTCGAGCGGTTGCAATTGCCGACACCGGCCATGCAAACCTTGACTGCCGCGCTTGAGCATCTGGCCGCGCTGGATGCCAAGGCCGAACAACCGTTGCGCAGTTCACTGGTGATCAGCCAAGGTGCGAGTCGCCTGCCACGCACCGGTTTCTTTGAGTGCGTTGAACGTCTGGGACGTTTTTCAGGGCCGTCGGATGGTGTTGCTGCGGCCTCTTGGCATGCCTCGGAAGTTGTCCGCGTTTTTGAATACGAGTACCCGGAATCGGCGGAGGCCTGAGTGTTTTTACGACTCAAGGCGCGAGCCAGTTACTGGCTGGCCCGTAGGCTGTTTCACTGGTCGTGGTTTGTCCGCCAACCACGAGGCTGGCGCTGGCTCGAAGGTCAGTTTGCGCGCATGGCCAACCTTGGCGATGTCGGCGCGCAGAGCTTCTATGGGCACATCCTGACCTTTCGCGGTGTCGGCCTGGGCGCGCGTGAAGAAGGTGTGCGCCTGTTGCGGTTGGCGGCGCTCGCAGGCGATGGCAAAGCGGCTTATCAGGTCGGTGTGATCAGTCTGGCCGGGACGCTGGGTAAACTCCCGGACCCTGTCGAAGCCGCACGCTGGTGGGGGATGGCTGCCAAAGCCGGGCACCCGTTGGCTGAGCTCAAATTGAAAGAGTTGAGCGCTCGGGATTCAACGCAGTAAATCCATTTGTGTCCGTCCGGTAAACGCGGCGTGAGGTTTTCCTCACGCCGCGTTTGTGTTTTTGCGCATCTGTTTAGCTGCTGCTGATGCTTTACAGATAAGTCCTACAGTCATCGCCTACTTGCCTGACTTCTTTCCTGATTGATCCCCCGCACAGTTCCCGCGCCTAATTTTTGCGCGAGGGAACGCTCATGTTTGACCCGCTTATTCAGTCCACTTCGCACACTCGCGTGCGCTGATGGAAGCCGTCACCCGCATCGAGCAAGCACTCGACAGCTTTCCCGCCACCCTCAGCCTCTACCGCGAGCAGCTCAAGCATTGGGCCAGTCGAGCGGCGGACAAGGTCAGCCACGCCGCAGATCTGCCGTCGCTGATGGGCATGGAGCGAATCATTCGCTTCGGCTCCGATAGCACTGCCGTCAGCAGCACTGACAACGAATTTTTCTCCGGCGTCGTCCAGTGCCCGGAGAGCGGCCCGATGCTGATCGAAAGCAAATTCGAGTCGGTGTACGACATTCCGCTCGGCAACATCGTGGTCGATGTGATCGCCATGGACGGTGGCGCAACCACCCCCATCACCCTTGATGCGCAAGGAAAGGGCTCATTCAAAGGAATACCTGGCAAGTTCTACCGGGTGCAGGTGCACAGCGATGTCACTCCGGATCAGGTCGAGGATCTTTTCAAAGCCTATGACGGCCTGACCGCTGAGCTGGATGGCTGGCTGCGCAGTGAGTGGAAGGGTTTCAAACCGCAGTGGTCGCAGTCGGTGGCGATGTCGGCAGGCAACGGCATGCTGGCCGGGAGTTGGGCGGCCATCGAGGGGGTGTGGGACAGCATCGGCCTGCTCTCGGACATTCTCCAGGACCCCGGCCAGTTTGCTGAGCGCTTGGGCAGTGGCGCGGCGGATCTGATCGAGCTGGCGAAAACTGCGCCCGAGGTCATGCAGAAGCTGCAACTGCTGGTCAGTGACGAAGCCGCACTGTGTTTATTGCTGCGCACTGCCAGCCTTTGGCTGGAGATGCTGCCGCCCAGTGAAGTCGCCGGCAAAACCGCTGAAGCGGCGTCGATGATGATGGTGCAGTTGCTCATCGATGTGCTGATCAGCGTCGTCTTGACGTTCGTCAGTGGTGGCGCAGGCATCGCTTATCTGACGCTGCGTCTGGCGGACCGCGCCGTGCAATTGCTGTCGGCGGTGAAGCGTTTGGTGAAGGCGATGTTCGGCATCGTCGAAGGGTTCATCAAATACGTCGATCAATACAAAACCGTTGCCGCCCAAGGCATCGCCGCCGGGGTGAAAAAGGGCCGGATGCAATTGCGCTGGCATGCGCAGCGCAACACCTTGTTGAAGAAAGACGAGCATCACGACGACTCGCCGGATCAAGCGAAAAACCCCAACGGCGACAGCGCCGATTGCGTGCCCCGCACCTGCACCAACGGTTGTCCGGTGTCGATGGTTACTGGCGAAGAACTGCTGACCCTGACTGATGCCGTGCTCGATGGCGTGTTGCCGTTTGAGTTCGCGCGGTTGTATCGCTCCAGTGCCGCCGAGATCGATGTCGGGTTGGGCTTTGGCTGGAGTCATTCGCTGGCGCATCGGCTGGCGTTTGAGGGTGACTTTGTGGTCTGGGTCGACCATGAAAACCGGCGTACCCGTTTTCCGTTGCCCAGTGCTGCACGCCCGGCGATTCACAACAGCCTGTCGCGGGCGGCGATTTTTCTGGGTGATGAACCGGAGGAACTGATCCTCGCGCTGGCCGGGGAAACAGCGCGGTTTTATCACTTTCGCGCAGGACGGCTGACGGCGATCAGCGATGCCTATGGCAATCGTCTGACGGTGCAGCGCGATCGCTCTGACCGGGTGCAGCGACTGGATAACGGCGCCGGGCGTTCGCTGTTGTTGCGGTATGACCGGGCGCAGTTGGTTGGTGTGGATTACCAGGTGTTTCGCGACGGTGCCTGGAGTACCGAACAGGCGCTGATCAGTTACCGCTACGACGCTTACCGGCACCTGATCGAAGCGACTAACGCCGTCGGTGACAGCGAGCGCTACGACTACGACGACGCTCACGTGATTCTGCAGCGGCAACTGGCCGGTGGCGCGAGTTTTTTCTGGGAGTGGGAGCGGTCGGGGAAAGCCGCACGGTGCGTGCGCCACTGGGCGTCGTTTTCGCAAATGGACACGCGTTACGTCTGGAATGACGACGGCAGCGTGGCGGTGCATTACGTCGATGGCACCGAAGAGACTTACGTCCACGATGATCGTGCGCGGTTGGTGCGTAAGGTCGAGGCCGACGGTGGTGAACAGCTCAAGGCCTATGACTCCTCGGGGCGCTTGATCGCCGAGCAGGATGCCTTGGGTGCGGTCACCGAATACCGCTACGACGAGGTCGGACGGCTGATCGCGCTGATTCCTGCTGTTGATGCGCCCACGTCCTACGAGTATCGCAACGGTTTCCTGCACAAGCGCTCCCGCGGCGAGGCGGTGTGGATCTACCGGCGCAATGCCGAAGGCGATGTCACCGAAGCGGTCGACCCTGACGGTCAGGTCACCCATTACTACTACGACACCCGGGGTCAGTTGCTGTCGATCCGCTACCCGGACAGCAGCCGGCATCGGCTGGTCTGGAATGCCCTCGGCCAGTTGACCGAGGAAACGCTGCCCGACGGTGGCGTGCGGCGTTTTTCCTACGATGCACTGGGGCGGCGGACCACGACTGCGGACGAACACGGTGCAGTCACCCGTCAGCACTGGGACGCCGCAGGCCGACTGACCCAGACGACTTTTCCTACCGGCAGCACCCGCGCCTACAGCTACGGCGCCTACGGTCAGGTTACTGCCGAGCGCGATGAACTGGGGCGCATCACCCGCTACGAATACGACGACCTGCACCTGGTCTCGCGGCGGATCAACCCCGACGGCACGCGGGTGCAGTACCGCTACGACCATGCGCAACTGCTGCTCACCGAGATCGAAAACGAATCCGGGGAAAAGTATCGGCTGGATTACACGCCGACCGGGCTGATTCGTCAGGAAAGCGGTTTTGACGGCCGCCGCACCGAGTACGCCTATGACCTCAACGGCCATCTGCTGGAAAAGACCGAGTTCGGTGATGACGGTTCGCAACTGGTCACCGCTTATGAGCGCGATGCTGCCGGGCGTCTTCTGCTCAAAACCCTGCCCGACGGCATCAAGGTCAGCTATCAATACGATCGCCTCGGCCGTTTGATCGGTGTCGACGACGGCCAGCAACACCCGCTGGCCTTCGAGTACGACCGTCAGGACCGGCTGATCACCGAGCATCAAGGCTGGGGCACCCTGCGCTACCGCTACGACGCCTGCGGTCAGCTCAAGCGCATGCGCCTGCCGGACAACAGCGTGCTCGACTACCGCCACGCCAAGGGTGGCGCGCTGACCGACATCGACCTCAACGGCACGCCGCTGACCCGTCACGTCTACCAGTCCGGTCGCGAACAACAACGTCAGCAAGGCCTGCTGCTCAGCGAATATACCTACGACGATCAGGGACGATTACTCGCCCACGCCGTAGGCCATCAGCGCGATGCGTTGTACCGCCGCGATTATGCCTACAACGCCAACGGCAATCTCGCGCACATCGCCGACAGCCGCCACGGCCAGCGCACCTACGGCTACGACGCCCTCGACCGCCTCATCCGCGTACGCCACTCGCGCGATGAACTGCCGGAATCCTTCGCCCACGACCCGGCCGGCAACCTGCTGATGCAGGACCGCCCCGGCCCGAGCCAGATCAAAGGCAATCGCCTGCTCATGCAGGGCGACCGCCACTACGACTACGACGCCTTCGGCAACCTGATCCGCGAACGTCGTGGCCGCGCGCAGACCCTCGTCACCGAATACCGCTACGACAGCCAACACCGTCTGATCGGCCTGACCCGCCCCGACGGCCAGACCGCCAGCTATCGCTACGACGCCTTCGGCCGACGCATCAGCAAAACCGTCAATAGCGAGACCACCGAGTTCTTCTGGCAAGGCGATCACCTCGTCGCCGAAAGCAGCGAAAGCGAATACCGCAGCTACGTCTACGAACCCGGCACCTTCCGTCCGCTGGCGCTGCTCGACGGCAAAGGCCCGAAAAAAGCCTGCCCCTTCTACTACCAACTCGACCACCTCGGCACCCCGCAGGAACTCACCGACTACAGCGGCGACATTGTCTGGTCCGCGCAATACGACGCCTACGGCAAAGTCGCCGCGCTGACCCTCGCCGGCGAGGACTACCTGAACCAGCCGCTGCGTTTTCAGGGGCAATACTTCGACGGCGAAAGCGGCCTGCACTACAACCGCCACCGGTATTACGACCCGAGGTTGGGGCGGTATTTGACGCCGGATCCGATCAAGTTGGCCGGGGGGTTGAATCAGTACCAGTACGTGCCGAATCCGACGGGGTGGGTGGATCCGTTGGGGTTGAGCTCCAATTGTCCGCCGCCCAAAAAAAATAAGAACCAGAAGTGCTCAGTACCAACTCAGGCTAACAAGCCTAATGTAAATCAAGGGTTGCCTGTCGTTCCGGCTGTTGGCAAAGATGGGCCGCAAAATGAAGCTGAAGCTAAGCGTCAGGTATTAGCTTGGAACAGACAATACAGAATGCACTCAGTAGAAAAACATGGGCCAGAGATTGATGATGCAGCTTTAAAGCAGAGGTCAATAGACGGCTCGCATCCAACAAAAAAAGGCGTTAGAGGGATGGTGGGCCCGAGCTCTCAATTCAGTAGTTGGATGATGCAATTTCGAGCGTTGCATTTTGCTTTATCTAGAATGCATAAAAAAAATCCTGAGCCGACAGGATATGATGCTGACCAAAACCCTATTGTTAGGATGAAACTGCCAGGGGCAGGCCGTGGCTACAAGCCCAATACAAGAGATCTAAGCAATCCTCGTTATATAGATAGCTTGGATGGGGCAGAAGTGAAGTTTGATAAGCGAGATGTTACACGACCATTTACTGGCTTTCCAAGATAGGTGAACTTATGTTGATGCTACCATTTACAAGATTGCCATATGAGCCCCGGCTCTCTAACGTTCTGAGTGGAATATCGATTTATGATCGGGAAGAGACGCTTGGTCAGGCATTATGGGATTACGATCCAAATAAGTATGATGATCGACAAGAAATAATTAAAAATTTCATTGTTCCTGAGTTTGATTATTTAACCTATCGTCATAGATATTTGATTTACAATCTCATTGAAAGCCATTTGCAGGATGCTTGTTTTGATTTTTCTGGAGAGTTTGAAAGTGACTATGAAGATCCGAGAGTGCTCGCGTGGGACGAAACACAAATAATAGACGCTCGTGGTTTTTTTGAACATATATACGAAGTCGTAAGTGAATCATGGAAGGATGATTTACTTCGGGCGAGTCTTGAAGATCAAACACAATGGTGATTTTGATTGATCTGGCTAATTCGCGAAGTTGAAGAAATCAACGTTGGCCGACTAGTTGCGATGGATGGAGGTCTGGAGCGGTGAGACTATCAATCACATGCACGCTATACCCCGGAACATTCTTCGCATGATGCTTCGCCTGCGAGGCCATCTCCGCGAGTTGGCTAGCATCAAGGTGCGCGCAGGCTTCTGGGTGCAGATGAACGACACCAATAGACAGTGACAACAGCGGAAACTCCTGCCGCACCCCTTGGCGATTCGGCGCAATAAAGCATCCCGCCTCAAGGTGTTCGGGCCGGTAGAAACGGCGGCATTGGCTTTGAAAGTCGTCGAGCAATTGATTGAGGCGTTTGCGCCAGTCTTCCGGGCCTAGGACGAGCAGGAAGTCGTCACCGCCGATATGGCCAACGAAGTCACGGGTCGGGTCCACCCGCTCGTTGAGGCATTGCGCCAGACACAGCAGAACTTCATCACCCCGTCCGTACCCGTAGATATCGTTAAAGGGTTTGAAACTGTCGATATCGACATAGCAAATGACCGACTCGCGCCCCTGCTGCAGCAACCGCGTCAGGCATTGCTGAATCGGCACATTACCCGGCAACAAGGTCAGTGGATTAGCGTAGCGCGCTTGTTGGATCTTCAGTTCGGTGATCAGTTTGAGTACATCGATCACCCGCCCGAGGCCGAGGTAGCCGCCGTTGAGGGTGATGATGAAGTCTTCTTCGATGCGCTGGCGGGCGCGGCTGGTGATCAGGCGGCTGACCTGTTGCAGCGACTGGCTCATTTCCACCGCGAGGAAGTCGTCGTTCATCAAGCGGCTGATCGGTTTGCGCGCGAACAGGTCGGTGGCGAACGGTTTGAGCAGGGCATCCGATAGCGAGTGGCGGTGGACGATGCCGCAGGGCTGGCCTTGTTCGTCGAGTACCGCCAGGGAGTTAAGGTTGGCCTGGCGGCGGAAGGCTTCCAGCACGGTGGCGGTCGGTGTGTCGCGATGCACGGCCGGTTGGTCGTTGAGCAGGGCGCTGAGGTCGCTGCCTTCGTCGTTCAGCGCAACGCTGCTGCTGTCGTGTTTGGGCATCAAGGCGCGGGCGTCGCGGGGTGGATGTTCCTGAGGACGACCGAGCAGGTAGCCCTGCACCAGATCGACGCCCATTTCAGTCAGCACCGCGAGTTCTTCCGGCAGTTCGATGCCTTCGGCGATGACTTGCGCGCGAGAGGCTTTGGCGATTTGCAGGATCGAGCCGACGAACTCGCGCTTCAGCGCGTCCTGATGAATGCCATCGATGAAGTGCCGATCGATCTTCACGTAATCCGGGCGCAGCTCCGACCATAACCGCAGGCTGGAATAGCCGGCACCGAGATCATCCAGTGCAATGGAAAATCCCATCGCCCGATAGTGATGCAAGGCCGTTTGCAGCAACTGAAAATCGTCGATGGGTGTCTGTTCGGTCAGCTCGATGACCACCTGACTCGGAGGAATGCCGAAATCCTGCAGCAACTGCAACGTGCGCCCCGGTTGATGCGCGGCTTCAAGCAAGGATTCCGGCGAGACGTTGAGAAACAGTTTGCCCGGCAGTTGCTGCTCGTTGAAGCGACGGCAAGCGCTCTGGCGGCAGGCGATCTCCAGTTCGCTCAAACGCCCGGCCTGGCGCGCCACGGCGAACAGCGCGATCGGCGAGTGAAGAGGGCTGTTGGAAGGGCCGCGCGTGAGGGCTTCGTAGCCGAGAATGCGCCGTTCGGAGAGAGAGATGATCGGTTGGAACAGGCTGTGTAATCCGCTTTGAGTCAGGATCGAGCTCAAGGCACTCAGCTGTTCGGTCGTGGTCATGGCAATCTCTGGCGATAAAAAAAGGACTGGGAGCGCTCTCGATGAAGAGAGTGGCTCCCAGTCCTTTATTGCACGACAGAATGATGACTGTTTGATGACGATCCGGGGATCGTCAGCATTAAATTGCCATCACCTTACTTCTTGGCCACCTGATTGCTCAGCTTCAGGTAATCCAGCAGTACTCGCCCGGTTTCGCTCAGGTAGGCATCGTCTTCTGGTTTGACCTTGTCCGGCTCGGCGGCCGAGAGGGCGTCGTCGTCTTCTTTCTTCAGCTCTTTGAGCGGCTCTTCGCCTTTGGCTTTGCGACGGATGTTTTCCATGGCCAGTTGCTTGGCGTCGATATCGGTGTGTTGCGCGCGACGCTCGGCTTCGTTAAGGCTGACGGTTTTTTCTTCCATCAGTTTCTGCGCCAGGGCCAGCTTGTCACGGATGAACACGAACTCGGCATCCTTGGCGGTGCGCGTGTCATGTTCGGACTTGAGCTGCGCCAGGTACGGCTTGAACGGATCGGCCGCCGGTTTGATTGCCGCGCGGATGGTGTCCCACGGCATGGCTTCCGGCAGTGCGCTCTCACCGATTTCCTTGGTGTCGATCAACGACGGGTAGTCGATGTCCGGCAACACGCCCTGATGCTGGGTGCTCTGACCGGAAACCCGGTAGAACTTGGCCAGTGTCAGTTTCAGTTCACCATGGTTCAGCGGCTGAATGGTCTGCACGGTGCCTTTACCGAAGGTCTGGCCACCGATGATCAGCGCGCGGTGGTAGTCCTGCATGGCGCCGGCGAAAATCTCCGAAGCCGAGGCGGACAGGCGGTTGACCAAGAGTGCCATCGGACCTTTGTAGAACGCGCCCGGGTTTTCGTCTTCGAGTACGTCGACACGGCCATCGGCATTACGCACGAGTACGGTCGGGCCTTTGTCGATGAACAGACTGGTCAGCTCGGTGGCTTCCTGCAGGGAACCGCCGCCGTTGTTGCGCAGGTCGATGACCACGCCGTCGACTTTGTCTTTCTGCAGCTCGGTGAGCAGCTTCTTGACGTCGCGGGTCGTGCTCTTGTAGTCCGGATCACCGGCACGGAAGGCCTTGAAGTCGAGGTAGAAGGCTGGAATCTCGATGACGCCGAGTTTGTAGTCCTTGCCGTCCTGTTTCAGGTTGAGCACGGACTTCTTCACGGCCTGATCTTCGAGCTTCACCGCTTCACGGGTGATCGGCACGATCTTGGTGGTCTGGTCGTTCGGTGCATTGCTCGCCGGAATCACTTCCAGACGCACTACGGTGCCTTTCGGACCACGGATCAGCTTGACCACTTCATCCAGACGCCAGCCGACCACGTCGACCATTTCCTTGTTGCCTTGGGCAACGCCGATGATCTTGTCGGCCGGGGCGACCTGTTTGGTCTTGTCGGCCGGGCCTGCCGGCACCAGACGCACGACTTTCACCTGGTCGTTGTCGCTCTGCAACACGGCACCGATGCCCTCGAGGGACAGGCTCATGTTGATGTCGAAGTTTTCCGCGTTATCCGGCGACAGATAGTTGGTGTGCGGATCGTAGGACATGGCGAAGGTGTTGATGTACGCCTGGAAGATGTCTTCCGGACGGGTCTGATCCAGGCGCGCCAACTGGTTCTTGTAGCGCTTGGTCAGGGTTTCCTGGATCTGCTTCGGCTCTTTGCCGGCGATCTTCTGGCGCAGGACTTCGTCCTTGACGCGTTTGCGCCACAGGTCATCCAGCTCTGCGGTGGATTTCAGCCAAGGGGCGTCCTTGCGATCGATCAGCAAGGTCTCCTTGGTGTTGAAATCCATCTTGTCGACGCCTTTGTTCAGCTCGGCAAGGGCGAAGTCCAGACGCGCCTTGACGCGGTCCAGGTAGCGCTTGTAGATGGTGAACCCGGCATTGAGGTCGCCGCTTTTGAGGAAGTCGTCGAACTGGGTCTTCCACTTGTCGAACTCGGCGATGTCGCTGGCCATGAAGTAGCTGCGCGACGGATCCAGCAGCTTTATGTAGCTGTCGTAGATGATTACCGAGCGGGCATCGTCAAGCGGCGGCTTGCTGTAGTGGTGACGCTTGAGCAACTCGACGACGTTCAGACTGGCGATGACTTCATCGCGATCAGGCTGCAATTTGTCCCAGCTGTTGGCTGCGAATGTATTGCCCGACACCGGCAACAAACCGATACCGATGAAAAGAGCGAGGGCGGTGCTGGGGAGCAAATGCTTCATGCTGATTCGACGCGGGGACAATTGATAACGCATATTAGGCCGTCTTTGAAGTCGCCGGTTCTACGAGAGCCGGTCGCATAATGCAAAAAGCCCGGCGCTACAGCTTCGGGCTCAGTCCAGACTCACTATGGAGGCACTGTGAAGGCATTGCAAGGCGTTGACGGTCAAGTGGCATGGGTTGAAGAGCCGAGTCCTACGTGTGATGTAGGACAAGTCCGCATCCGAGTGGCGGCAGCGGGCCTCAATCGCGCCGATTTATTACAGAAAGCAGGGCTTTATCCGCCACCGCCAGGGGCCAGCCAGGTGCTCGGTCTTGAGTGTTCCGGGGTGATCAGCGAGGTCGGCGCGGGCAGTGCGTGGCAGGTCGGCGATCGGGTTTGCGCCTTGCTGGCCGGGGGTGGCATGGCCGAAGAGGTGGTCGTCGACGGGCGGCACGTGCTGCCGATTCCCGAAGGCGTCTCGCTGATTGAGGCCGCGGCATTGCCCGAGGTTTATGCAACAGTCTGGCTGAATGTGTTTCAACTTGCGGCGCTCAAACCGGGTGAGAAAGTTCTCTTGCACGCCGGCGCAAGTGGAATCGGTTCAGCCGCGATTCAGTTGTGCAAGGCGTTTGGCAATCCATGTTGGGTCAGCGTCGGTTCGGCCGAGCGTTTGGCCTACTGTGAGGCGCTGGGCGCGCAGGGCGGGGTGGTGCGCACCGATGATCTGGAGAGCCTGCGCGATTTTGGGCCGTTCGATGTGATCCTCGATCCGGTCGGCGGCAATTATTCGGCATTGAATCTCAAGCTGATGGCGCTGGACGGGCGTTGGGTGTTGATCGGTTTGATGGGTGGTCGTGAGGCGAAGCTGGATCTGGCGCAGGTGTTGGCCAAGCGTGTGCAACTACTGGGTTCGACGTTGCGCAGCCGTGATGATCAGTTCAAGGCGGATTTGTTGAGTGATCTGGGCCAGCAGGTGTGGCCGCTGTTTGCCGAGGGGCGTTTGAGTCCGCAGTTGGCCAAGGCGTTTGCGGTGAAGGATGCCGAGGCGGCGTTTGCGGAGTTGGCGAGTAATACGGTGGCGGGCAAACTGGTGTTGGTGATTGACGAAAGTCTGAGCTGAGATCAAGGCAAAAAGCCCCTCACCCTAACCCTCTCCCAAAGGGAGAGGGGACTGACCGGGTTGTTCTGTCGAGTTGCATCGACCTGATGCATCGGGTCGAACTCAGGTATGGAATATCAGCCTGCCTGTGCAGATTAAATCTTTGTCATTTCCAGAGGTGGATTGGCCAGCCGGCTTTTTCGGCGTGCTCAAGCAGCACTGGATCCGGGTTGACCACGTGCGGGAAATCCACCTTCAGCAACAACGGCAGATCATTGCGTGAGTCGGAATAGAAACTCGCGCCTTCCAGGTTTTCCTCTTCAGCATCCAGCCATTCCAGCAAACGGGTGATCTTGCCTTCGCGGTAGGTCAGGGTGCCGACGGTGTGGCCGCTGTAAACGCCGTGGGCGACTTCCAGTTCGATACCGAGAATTTCATCGATGCCCAGTCGATCGGCAATCGGTCTGACCAGATGCGTGCCCGACGCCGAAATCACCAGAATCCGGTCGCCGGCCTTGCGGTGGGCTGCGATGGTTTTGGTCGCGTCGCTGAAGATGATCGGTTCAATGAAGTCTTCCACCCATGGGCCAACCAGATGCTCGACTTCTTCCGGTGTGCGGCCGATGAGCGGTTCCAGGCTGAACTCCATGTAGTCTTCCATGCGCAATTTGCCATGGCTGTAGGCGTCCATCAGTTCGTTGTTCTTGCGCATGAACGATTCAGGATCGACCCAGCCCAGGCGCCCCATCTGCTCGCTCCAGAGGGTGGCGCAGTCGCCGTGGATCAACGTTTCGTCCAGATCAAAAATTGCCAGGGCCATCAGTGCAGTTCTCTCTTCAACGTCAGCAAAGTCATCAGGCTACCTCACACAGGGCCGTCGGATCGATGGAAAGCGCCAAACGCTGACCGTCGGGATGCAGATCGGCGGCCGAGCGGTTGAGCACATCCACCACCAGTTCCACGCCGCGCGCTTCGATGCGATAGCGGATCACGTTGCCGAGCAGGCTGTGGCTGCGGATCTGCGCGTCGAGTTCGCCTTCCAGGCTCAGCTCGATGGCTTCCGGGCGAATCGCGATGCGGTGGTTGATCGGGCGCTGCAACAGCTTCGATGCGTCGTCGGCATCGAGCAGGTTGTAGTTGCCGATGAAGCCGGCGGCGAACACATCGACGGGGGCGGTGTAGAGGGTTTCGGCATCGCCGCTTTGTACGATTTTTCCCTGATTCATCAGGAAAATCCGGTCAGACATGGTCAGCGCTTCTTCCTGATCGTGGGTAACGAAAATCGTCGTCAGGCCGAGTTCGCGCTGAATCTGGCGGATCTGTTCACGCAGGTGCTTACGAATGCGTGCATCCAGTGCAGACAGCGGCTCATCCAGCAGCAACAATCGCGGACGCGTCACCAGTGAACGGGCAAGGGCTACGCGCTGACATTGGCCACCGGATAACTGATGCGGATAGCGGTTGGCGAAGTCGTTCAGTTCAACCAGTTTCAACACCTCGGAAACGCGTTTATGGCTGTCGTCGGCATTGACCTTCTGCATGCGCAAACCGAAGGCAACGTTCTGTTCCACGGTCATGTTGGGGAACAGCGCATAGCTCTGAAACACCATGCCGATCCCGCGTTTCTGCGGACTCAACGGCACGATATCGACGCCATCGAGGAGGATCTTGCCGCCATCGACCGGTGTCAGGCCGGCGATGCAACGGAGCAGTGTGGATTTGCCGCAACCGGAGGGGCCGAGCAGGGTGACGAATTCACCCTTGTTGATTTCGCAGTCGATGTCGCTGAACACGGTCGTGCCGGCGTAGCTTTTCTGCAGGTGTTGGACGCTGACATAGCTCATTCGCTTTTGTCCTTGTTCAAGATGTTGGCGATCCAGGTCAGGACCAGCACGAAAAAGAAATACGAAATAACCAGCGCACTGGTGAAGTGACCGCTGCTGTTACGCATGTTGTTCAGGTAAACCTGCAGGGTTTCGTAGCGGGTGCCGACGAGGATGTTGGCAAACACGAACTCACCAAACAGGAACGAAAACGACAGCAGCAACGCGACCATCAGGCCTTTGCGCAGATTCGGCAACACCACCAGAAACGCTGCCTGAAAGGTGCTGGCACCGAGCAGTTGCGCGGCGTCCATCAGGTCGCGCAGGTTGATCGCTTGCAGATTGTTGGTGATCGCCCGGTACATGAACGGCAGGGCCACGGTGAAGTAGCAACCGATCAGAATCCACGGCGTGCCGACCATCGCCATCGGCCCGGAACCGTAGAGTTGCAGCAGTCCCACTGAAGACACCACCGGCGGCACCGCGAAGGGCAGCAGGATGAGGATGTTCATCAGCGCATCGAGTTTCGGAAAGTGGTAATGCACCACGAACAGCAGCGGCAGGATCAACACCACCGACAACACCAGCGCACCGACGCAGACCAGCAATGACTGGCCGAATGCGTGAAGAAAGCGCGGATCGCTCCACAATTGGATGTACCACTTGAAGGTGAAGCCGCTGGGCAGAATGGTCGCCGACCAACTGCTGGCGATCGAGTAGACCAATGTGCCCACGAGTGGCAGCAAGAGGATGGCAAACAGCAGGTAAACCACGACGCGGTGGTAGAGGCCGGCCGGGCCGGATTCAGCGCGAGACATGGTAGCTCCTCTTCAACAGCAGTTGATGCACGACGGTGACGATGGTCATCAGCGCCACCAGCACCACGGCCAGGGCGCTGGCCAGATTCGGGTCGAGGGAAATATCGCCGGAGACCATTGCCGCAATACGGATCGGCAGCACGTTGAAGTTGCCCGTGGTCAACGCGTACACCGTGGCATACGCGCCGAGGGCGTTGGCCAGCAGGATCACGAACGTACCGAGCAGCGCCGGGGTCAGCACCGGCAGACCGATGTGCCGCCAGAACTGCCAGCCATTGGCACCAAGCAGTGCGGCAGATTCGCGCCAGTCTTCACGCAAGGCGTCGAAGGCGGGGTAGAGCAGCAGCACGCCGAGGGGAATCTGAAAGTAGGTGTAAAGGATGATCAGGCCGGTTTTCGAGTACAGGTTGAAATCCTGAATGATCCCCGACTGCTTGAGCATGATGGTGATGCTGCCGTTGAAACCGAGCAGGATGATGAACGCGAAGGCCAAGGGTACGCCGGAAAAATTGCTGGTCATGTTGGCGAAGGCATTCACGAAATTGCGCAGTTTCGAATCGACCCGGCGCAGGGAATACGCACCCAGTACGGCAATGATGATGCCGAACACGCTCGACCAGAAACTGATTTCGAGGCTGTACTGGATCGCCTGCAAATAGAATTTCGAACTGAAGATCTTGCTGAAGTTGGCCAAGCCCCAGCCGAACTCTTCCGATTGCAGACTGCTGATCATCACCCAGGTCAGTGGGGCGATTTCGAAGACGATAAAGAACAGTGCGAAAGGCACTACGCACAGGGCTGCCAGCCATTTGCCGCGAGTCATTGAGTTCACTTGAGCAATTCCCGGCACACAGGTTTGTCATGGGGCACGCCGAGCAGTTCGCAGACCGTGCCGCAGATTTCCGTTTGCTTCGGAGCTGCGTCGGCGTCGAGGCTGAACGCGTCACCGAGGACAAACAGTGGCACTTGGCGCTCTTCTGGCAACAGGCCGTTGTGCGAGCGATCGTTGTTCATGCCGTGGTCGGCGGTCACCAACACCTGATAGCCAGCGTCGAGCCAGCTCTGCAGATAATCGGCGAGGATGATGTCGGCGAAGCGCGCGCTGTTGCGGTACTGCGAAGAATCGAGACCGTGTTTGTGTCCGGCGTCGTCGATGTTCATCGGGTGAATCAGCAGGAAGTTCGGGTCGTGGCGCAGGCGCAGGTTTTCCGCGTCGGCGAACAGATGCGAATCCGGGTAGTGATCGCTCCAGTAGAAATGCCCGTGCTGGATCGGTAGCGACAGATTGTCGGTGTGCCGGTCGCGTGCTGCCACGAACGGCGAACGGTTATACAACTCGCTAACCCAGTGATACGCCGCCGCAGCAGTTTTCAAACCAGCATCGCGGGCGTAGTGATAAATGCTGCGCTGATTGGACAGGCGCGAGACGTTGTTGTGGACGATGCCGCTGTCGATCGGCGGCACGCCGGTGAGGATGCATTCATAAAGCGGTCGGGACAGGGCCGGCAGTTCGCACTCCAACTGGTAGAGCGCGGCGCGTCCTGCGCCAACATAAGCCTGCAGATGCCCCATGGCGTGACGCGCGACCTCGTAGTTGAGGCCGTCGAGCACGACAAGGATGACGTTGTGCTTCATAGGGGCAAAAACTCCGCGAAACAGGAAATTTCAGATTCAGCCGAGATCCCCTGTGGGAGCGAGCCTGCTCGCGAATGAGGCAAATCATTCAACATTGATGTCGACTGACACGACGCCTTCGCGAGCAGGCTCGCTCCCACATTTGGATCTTCAACAGATCACGCAGTAGTGATCAGTCGGTTTATTTCATCTCTACGATGACTTCCTCGTTCCACTGCTGTGGCAGGGCTTTGGAGGTCTTCTCCCACGCATCGGCGTCTTTGATCGGAGTCACTTTCTTGTACTGCTCGTTCGGCAGCAGTTTGGCTTTCACGTCTTCCGGCAGTTGCAGGTGTTCGGCACGGATCGGGCGGGCGTTGCCGCGGGCGAGGTTGGTCTGGCCGGCGTCGCTGAAGATGTATTCGCGGGTCAGCTTGGCGGCGTTCGGGTTTTTCGCGTACTTGTTGATGATCGTGGTGTAGCCGGAAATCACCGAGCCGTCGGACGGGATCAGCACCACGTAGTCATCCGGGTTGGCCATTTTGGCTTTGTAGCTGAGGCCGTTGAAGTCCCAGACCACACCGACTTCGATCTCGCCTTTTTCCATGGTGGCGATGGTCGGGTTGGCCATCGACAGGCGACCTTGCTTGGCGATGTCGGCGAACAGCAGCAGCGCAGGCTTGATGTTTTTCTCGTCGCCACCGTTGGCCAGTGCGGCAGCCAGAACGCCGTTGGCGGCTTGGGCGGCGGTGCTCACGTCACCGATCGAGACCTTGTATTTGCCGCCCTTGAGGTCAGCCCATTTGGTCGGTACTTCGGAGCCGTGCAGGAGTTTTTTGTTGACGATGAAGGCGATGGTGCCGGTGTAGGCCAGCGCCCAGTTGCCGTCCTTGTCCTTGGCCCAGTCCGGGACTTGATCCCAGGTGCTTGGCTTGTACGGTTGCACCACGCCTTGCTTGACCGCGATCGGGCCGAAGGCGGCACCGACGTCGCCGATGTCGGCGGTGGCATTGTCTTTCTCGGCGGCGAACTTGGCGATTTCCTGGGCGGAACTCATGTCGGTGTCGATGTGCTTGAGGCCGTAGGTTTTGGCCAAGTCTTCCCAGGTGCCTTTCCAGTTGGCCCAGTCATCGGGCATGCCGACACTGTTGACGGCGCCTTCCGCTTTCGCAGCGGCTTCGAGGGTTTTCAGATCGGTGCCGGCGGCCATGGCCGAGGTACACATTGCAATGGTCGAGCCTAACAGTGTTGCCAGGAAAAGCTGTTTCATTCCGAAGCTCCTTGGTCGTGTTCAACGCTGCGTTTGCGGTGGTTGTTGGTCTAGGTCAGCAATACCTGAGCCAATTTAAGGGGGCTGGATGACACTTTGATGTCGGCAGCCCTGCGGCAGGCCGTTTATTTGCCCGGTATCGGCGGGTGCCAAGTAAGCGTAGACCATGCTCAAAGCCCCGCAGAGCAGGGAATTGGCCGATGTATTGCAAGTCGTGAGGACGACCGTTCGGTAGTTTTGTCATCTCTCGGTCATCTGCACTGCCTAGGCTTGCATCATCAGAAAACGGCTTGATCGCCGTGCGGTTTTGCCCCGAAACAGTGCTGGTCTAGTCCAGATAGGTAACGTTGATGCGCGATGAGGCAACAAAAGCGGTGACAGCCATTGGCCAGGTGTTGCAGGAGCAACTCGATCACGGGTTGTTGGCGGCGGGCAGCAAGTTGCCGGCCGAGCGCAAGCTCAGTGAGTTGTTCGGTACCACACGGATTACTGTGCGTGAGGCGTTGTTGCAGTTGGAGGCGCAGGGGCAGATTTATCGAGAGGAGCGCCGTGGCTGGTTCGTTTCGCCGCCGCGTCTGGCCTATAACCTGATGCAACGCAGTCATTTTCACGCGATGGTCAGTGCGCAGGGGCGGGTGCCGTCGACCGAGGTGATTTCGGCGCGGTTGCAGCCGGCTTCGGCGGCGGTTTGCGCGTGGTTGCAGTTGCCGGCGTTGTCGAGCGTGATTCAGATTTGCCGATCGCGGCGCATTGATGGGCGGTTGGTGCTTTATGTTGAGCATTATTTGAATCCGCAGTTTTTTCCGGGGATTCTGGGGTTTGATTTGAATCAGTCGATGACCGAGTTGTATGCGCGGCATTACGATTTGCACTATGGGCGGGTGCGCTTTGAGATTGTGCCTACGTCGTTGTCGGTGGATGCGGCGGCGGCTTTACGGGTGTCGGTGGGGAGTCCGGGGTTGCGGATTGCTCGGGTTAATTATGATCAGCATGAGCGGTTGATTGATTGTGATCTGGAGTTTTGGCGGCATGATGCGATTCATGTCGGGGTGGATGTTGTTTGAGCGTTTTGGGGGTAGATCCGTTGCTGCGGGTGTTGCTGATTAGGGTTCCGCCCTTACGGCGGGTCACTTTTTCCAGACGCCGAAAAAGTAACCAAAAAGGCTTGCTCCTACGTCCGGCCCGCTCGCTAAAGCTCGGGGTCCCTTCGCTCCGGGATCGATCCGGGCGCAGCGCCTACGGTTTGCTTCGCTGCACCTCCTCTCGCTGTGTTTGGCTTCGCCAAACGGTCGCTGCGCTCCCACCCCCGGATCAATCCCTCCACTCAGCCTTCCGACGTCGCCCGTGGATCAAGATCAAGAGCGGTACTCGAGCTTGCGCTCATTGTGTTGAGTGGTGAGAAGAAGAAGCGATATAGGTTTACCGGTTGGACTCAATCCCTGTGGGAGCTGGCTTGCCGGCGATGGCGGCCTGACAGCCGACCTGTTTCTTGCGGATGTACTCGATCCCTTGTAGGAGTGAGCCTGCTCGCGATGGCGGCCTGACAGCCGACCTGTTTCTGACAGGCTGCACACGGTCCAAATGTGGGAGCGAGCCTGCTCGCGAAAGCGCCCCCACAGTCACCTCATCCCTATTTGCCCGCCCGCGCATTGGCATACAAATAATCCGTCGCCAACGAAGCCAATGTCCTCACGCCGACCACCAGCGCCGATTCATCCACAAAGAACCCCGGATTGTGATTCGGCGCAGCCTTGCTCATGTCCTGATCCCGCGGCGTCACGCCGAGAAACACAAACAACCCGGGCGCTTCTTTGGCAAAGAACGAGAAGTCTTCCGCGCCGCCCACCAGCGGTGCATTCACCACATCATCCTTGGCCGCCCACTTCAACGTCGGCAGCATCTTTTCCGTCAGTGCCGGGTTGTTGATGGTCGGGTCGTATTTTTCGATGATGGTGACGTCGGCTTTCGCGCCACCGCTTTCGGCGATTTTTTCCACGGTCTGGCGGACGTCGGCGTGCAGTTTCTGGCGGATGCCGTAGTCGTAGGAGCGGATCGTGCCGGTCATGTCCACGGATTCGGGAATGATGTTGTAGCGCGTTCCGCCGTTGATGGTGCCGATGCTGACCACCGAGGGATAAGACGAGATATCGGTGCGGCGGCTGACCACGGTTTGCAGGCCGACGATGGTTTGTGCGCCGACGGTGATCGGGTCGATGCCGTCCCATGGGCGGCCGGCGTGGGTTTGTTTGCCGAGGATTTTGATCCGTAGATCGTCGGAGCTGGCGAGGGTGGCGCCTGGGCGGTAGGCGATCTGGCCGGCGGGGATGCCGGCCCAGACGTGCAGGCCGAAAACGGCGTCGGGTTTCGGTGATTTCATCACGCCTTCCTCGACCATCATTTTCGCGCCCCAGGTGTTTTTGCCGTCGGGGATGAAGTCGCTCGGGCCTTCTTCGGCGGGCTGGAAATAGAACACCACGGTGCCGGGCAGGGTGTCGCGCATGCCCGTGAGAATTTTCGCCGTGCTCAGCAGGATCGCGGTGTGGGCGTCGTGGCCGCAGGCGTGCATGACGTCGACTTCTTTGTCGAGGTAGGTGCCTTTGGCTTTCGAGGCGAACGGCAGGTCGGAGACTTCCTTGACCGGCAGTGCGTCCATGTCGGCGCGCAGTGCCACGGTCGGGCCGGGCAGGGCGCCTTTGAGGACGGCAACTACACCGGTGCGGGCGACGCCGGTTTTGACTTCCAGGCCCATGGCCTTGAGTTGTTTGGCGACCAGTTCGGCGGTGCGTTTTTCCGTATTGCCGAGTTCTGGATGAGCGTGGATGTCGCGGCGGGTTTCCAGCAGTTCCGGTTCGAGTTTTTGCGCCTGTTCGGCGATCGTTATGCGGGTGCTTTCCAACGTCGCGGCGCCAGCGTGGCTGGCGAACAGGCTGAGTAGAACGGCTTGGGCAATGCGCGTCAGTTGCATCGGTTTCTCCTTGATTATTGTTGTCGGGCTTCCCTGCCTGTGACTGCAACCGCGCGCTTGAGTGCTATTCCTTCGGCTCGCCGCCACCGGCAGTGATCACTTGCACGCTCATGCGTGGCGTTGCCAGATCGAGTCCGGCTTCGTCGAGATGGCGCTTGAGCGACAGGTTGAAGGCTCGGGACACTTCCCACTGTTTGATCGGCGCGGTCTTGAACCGCGCGCGCAGAATCGCGCTGCCGGACTCGAAACTCTCGACACCCTGTATCTCCAGCGGCGACCAGATATTGCGCCGTTGCAGTGGATCGGTACGCATCTTCTGACCGACTTCGCGCATCAGTTTGATCGCGTCGTCGATTTCCATGTTGTACGGCACCGCGACGCGGAAGATCGCGTAGCCGAACTCCCGTGAGTAGTTCTTGATGCTTTTGATTTCGCTGAACGGGATGGTGTGGACGATGCCGTCGATGTCGCGCAGGCGCACGGTGCGGATGGTGAGGCCTTCGACGGTGCCGAGGTGGCCGCCGACATCGACGTAGTCATCGATGGCCAGCGAGTCTTCGATGATGATGAACAGGCCGGTGATCAAGTCCGCGACCAGCGACTGCGCGCCGAAACCGATGGCCAGACCGATCACACCGGCACCGGCCAGCAGTGGCGTGACGTTCATTCCCATGTTCGCCAGCGCGACGATCAGCGCAATGATGAAAATCGCCACGAACAGCACGTTGCGGATCAGCGGCATCATCGTTTGCGCACGGGCATTCGCCAGACCTTTGCGCGAGCGGGTAAGGGCGTGATGTACGGCGGTGTCGGCGAGGATCCAGATCAGCCAGGAGAAAATCAGTGTGCCGATCAGGCTGAACAGTTTGACGCTGACATCATGCCCTTCGCCCTCGGCGAAACCGATCAGTGACTGGCCCCACACGCGCAGGCCGAGTTCGATGAAGACCAGCCAGACCACCAGGTGCGCGAGGGTGTAGAAGAAGTTTTTCAGGCGTTCGGAGTACAGCGCGTGGCGTTTCGGTCCGCGTTGCGGTTTCAGTGAGTGGCGGCGCACGAGGCCGTTGATCACCATGCACATCACCAGCAACACGGTGCAGATCAATGACTGGCGCAAGGCGGTGCTGGTGTCGCCGGCGGAAACGAACGTGGCGAACAGCGAGATGCCGACCAGCACCAGCGCCGGCACGTACCAGAAGGTGCCGAGGATTTCGATGGTGTCGCTGAGGGCGCGGCGGGTCAGGCGTCGCGACAGCGGCTGGTTGCGGATCAGGTGCGCAATCGGTCGGCGGAAACGCAGGATAAACAGACCGGTCGACAGCGCCGCGAGGACATTGGCGATGGTCGCGGCGGTGTGGGCCAGGTGCACGCCGAGGCTTTCGATCAGGCGTGGATCGTTCAGCGCCTCACCGAACGCGGCGAAGCTGCCGATCAGCCACAGCGGCCGGAACGCCTGATGACGCAGGATGTACAGCGCCCGATGGCGATGCGGGCCATCGAGCAGGGAAAACGCGATCACGCAGATCGCCGAGAAACAGGTGCCGACCACCAGTGCATAAGCCAGCACCATCGCCAGGCTTTTGCCCAGTGAAGACGGCAATGCGTAGCTCATGTAAACCGTCATCACCAACGCGATCAGCCACGGCCCGAGCTTGCGTAATGCAAAGCGCAGCATGTCGAGGGCTTTTGGGTGTTGCGGCAGTTCTTCAGTGAGGCCAAAGCGCATGCGTACCCGATGGCCGAGCCAGATCAGCGCGGCGGCGAGCAGGCTCCACACGGCGAGGATCACGGCGAAGCCGAAGATGATCGGCAGCCATTCGTTGGCCGGCAACATCATGCCGCTCAGCTCTTCCTTGGCCAGGTCGAACTCGTTGCCCCAGCGATTGAGCGGGCTGTCGGCGCCGGTAAATTGTTTTTCGAAGTTGGACAGGGTGCCGCCGATCAGGCCGAGCACGCCTTCTTCAGGGCTGGCCTGGGCTTTTTTGGTGGCGTCGCGCAGCTTCTTCAGATCGGTCAGCAACTGTGCGCGTTGCTTGTCGTTTTCCAGCGACTTGATGACTTCGTCGAGGGACTGGCCGAGCGGCTCCTGCGCTTCGGGCTGGGCTTTGTTGGTGTTGAGCAGACCGGGCAAACCGACCGCGTGGGCGGGGGCCAGCGGCAACAGCGTCATCAGGCAGACGAGGAACAGGCTGGGCAAAGCAAAAAGACGAGCGAACACTAGGCGGTCAACCTCGCAAGGGGCGGATTCGCTGGAGTGTACGAGGCCCACTAATGCATTGCGAGCCGGGCGCGGATTTATTCGTTGAGTTTGGCGAGGATCTTGTACACCACCGTGGCGAGGATCGTGAGCATGCCGACCCACATGGCAAACACCCCGGCGTTCTTGTCACGGAAGTTGAAGCCGATGGCCAGCAGGATCATTCCGCTCAGAATCGGAATGAGCATGGCGTGGAACGAAGACATCGAGATCATGGAGACTGCCTTGTCGAAATGAATGATGTAAGTCTAGGTCGGTTTTGGTGGAGCGGTTCTGATGTGTATCAGAATTGAGTCAGCCCGTGGGTGAAATCTGTATTGGCTTGACTGGCCTCATCGCCAGCAGGCTGGCTCCCACATTTGGAATGCATTCCAAGGTGGGAGCGAGCCTGCTCGCGAAGCTTTTTAGGGCAACTCGCGGCAGGCGTAAAACGCGCTCAGCACTTTGACCAGATGCGCCAGGTCGTGGCTGCCGCACAGTTCGCGGATCGAGTGCATGGCGAAGGTCGGCAGGCCGATATCGACAGTACGCACACCGAGGTGGCTGGCGGTGATCGGGCCGATGGTCGAGCCACAGCCCATGTCACTGCGCACCACGAAGCTTTGCACCGGGACTTCTTCGGCCATGCACAAATGGCGGAAGAAGCCGGCGGTTTCGCTGTTGGTGGCGTAGCGCTGGTTGCTGTTGACCTTGATCACCGGGCCGGCGTTGAGTTTCGGGCCGTGGTTGGCGTCGTGCTTTTCCGCGTAGTTGGGGTGCACGCCGTGGGCGTTGTCGGCCGAGACCAGCAGGGATTTCTGGATGGTGCGGACGAACTCGTCACCTTCCGGCAGCAGGCGGCGCAGGGTCTGTTCGAGCATCGGGCCATCGGCACCGCAGGCCGAGCAGGAGCCGACTTCTTCGTGGTCATTGCACACCAGCACGCAGGTTTCGTCGGTTTCGGCGGTGAGCAAGGCTTGCAGACCGGCGAAGCACGACAACAGGTTATCGAGGCGCGCGCCGGCGATGAAGTCGCCATTGAGGCCGATGACCGCAGCACTTTGCGTGTCGTAGAAGCTCAGCTCGTAATCGAGCACGACGTCGGCGTTCAAACCATGTTCGCGGGCCAGTTGATCAGTGAGCACGGCGCGGAAATCCACACGCTCGTCACCGGCAAATTGCGCGAGGATCGGCGGCAGTTCGGTCTGCGCGTTGATCGCCCAGCCCTGATTGGCTTCACGGTTGAGGTGAATGGCCAGGTTCGGAATGATCGCGATGGGTGCCTTGAAATCGATCAACTGGCTTTCGACTTTGCCGTCGCGACGGAAGGTGACGCGGCCGGCCAGCGACAGATCACGGTCGAACCACGGTGCCAGCAGCGCGCCGCCGTAGACTTCAACGCCGAGTTGCCAGAAGCCCTGACGCTGCAGTTCCGGTTGCGGCTTGACCCGCAGGCACGGGCTGTCAGTGTGCGCGCCGACCAGGCGGATGCCGCCGTGCAGTGGCGAAGTACGGCCCATTTTGATCGCGACAATCGAAGAGTCGTTGCGGGTGACGTAATAGCGGCCGTTAGGCTCGGTGGTCCATGGCTCACGCTCGTCGAGGCGCACATAACCGGCAGCCTCCAGACGCTGCACCAGACTGGCAGTGGCGTGGAACGGGGTAGGGGAGGCCTTGAGAAAGTCGATCAGGCCTTGGTTCAACTCTTCGCGCATAAGAAACTCCAGACAGCAGTGGGCGGGAGTTTAACGCATCGGCTTGAAGCTTGGGGCATGACATGCGGTCTTGAAATGCATGCAAAAAACTGTGGGAGCGAGCTTGCTCGCGAAAGCGGTATCACATTCAACATTCATGTCGACTGATCAATTGCTTTCGCGAGCAGGCTCGCTCCCACAGGGGGGCAGTGTGGTCTGTCAGAACGGTGCAGGGCACTCGAAGCGCAGGCGTTCGCCGCTTTGCGGATGGGTGAAGCTGAGCATGCTCGCGTGCAAGCACAGGCGTGGCCATGCCGCCAGCGCCTGCTCGTGGGCGTAGAGCCCGTCGCCGAGCAGCGGATGCCCGATTGACAGCATGTGCACGCGCAACTGGTGCGAGCGGCCGGTGATCGGTGTCAGTTCGACGCGACACCAGTCACCGCAACGTTCCAGCACACGCCAGAAGGTCAGCGCATGCTTGCCGAATTCGTGGTCGACCACATGACGCGGTTTGGTCGGAGGATCGTAGCGCAAAGGCAAGTCAATGCTACCGCTGTCGAGTTCCGGCTGACCCCAGGCCAAAGCGGTGTAGGCCTTTTCGGTTTCGCGGTCGTGAAACTGGCGCGACAATTCGCGGTGCGTGTCGGCGTCACGGGCGAGCAGAATGATGCCGGAGGTTTCCCAGTCCAGGCGATGGACGATGCGCGCTTCCGGGTAGCCGTTTTCCTGCAAACGGGTAATCAGGCAATCCTTGTTGTCGTCAGCGCGACCGGGCACCGAGAGCAGCAACGTCGGTTTGTTCACCACCAGTACGGCGGCGTCCTGATGGAGGATGTGGATGTTGGACAGCGGCATTAAAACAGCCTCGTAACAAATGCCAACGGCGGCTCGGAACTGCTGATAACCCTGTAGGAGCTGCCGAAGGCTGCGATCTTTTGACTTTGAAGATCAAAAG
>NZ_JBSVXS010000063.1:0-31494 GCF_054070155.1 Pseudomonas sp. SDT291_1_S447 | reverse complement strand
TCGACATTTCTTAACCTGACACACCGCTATCGCGAGCAGGCACACTCCTACAGGGGGATTGGTGGTGGAGGTGGGATTAGTGTTTTTCCTCTAGGACTTTGTTCAGTTCGGCGCCGTCGATGCTCAGTGTGGCGGTGTTGAGCATGCCGTCCAGATACGCTTGGGCAATCTGTTCCTGCCGCTGCGCACGCAAGGCCTCGGTTAGCTGATCACGCAGTTCTTCGAGGGTCGCGGTACGGGCGGGTTGTTGCTCAGTGAGTTTGATCACGTGGAACCCGGCGGCACTTTGAACAGGATCGGAAACCGCACCGACCTTGAGCCGCGCCACGACGCCACGCACCTCCGGGACGAGTTGCTGCAACGGTTGCAGGCCGGTATCGCCGCCACGCTCAGCGGTGACGCGATCCTGCGAATACTGAGTTGCCAGCGCGGCAAACTCCGCTGGCGTCGTCTGAGCTTTCTTGCTCAGGTCAAGCGCCTGCTTGCGCACCGATTCAAGATTCTGCGGATCATTCACCCCAAGGAAAATCTGACTGACCCGATACAACGCCGGAGTCTGCCAGTTCGTCTTGCCCGCGTCATAAGCCTGCTGCAATTCAGCCGCACTCGGATAATCCGCCGGCACTTGACTGACCGAACGCAAGTAATCGCGGAAGACAATCTGTTCAGTCGCCGCGCGAGTCTGCCGCGCAACTTCCGGACGCTGCGCCCAACCCTGCGCATCAGCCTGCTCCAGCACCGCTTTCTCGGCCAGCCGCGTGCGAATCCAGCGTTCCAGCGCTTCCCGATTACCGCGTAATTGTTCGCGGGTCTCTGGCGGGACTGTCGCCAGCAACGCCTGAAGTTCCGCAGGGGTTACTTGCTGATTGCCCAAGCGCGCCACCGCCGGCCCCGTTGCAACCGTCGCCAGCGGTGACGATTGCTGGGCGGCGACCGGGTCACTGCCCGGCCGCACCACCAGCGCCACGGCCACCACCAACAGCGCCACTGCCGCAGCGCTGATCACCATGGCAGGCTTTTTCACAGCGCGACTTCCTCTTGCTCGGCCACGGCGACTTTCGCGGTAGATGCTTGCGCGGCTTGAGTGAAATCACGCAGATAAACGATAAATTCCTGCAACAGGCGATCCCACAATTCCAGGTTGCCACGCAGGTGATCGTTGCTTACGCCCGCCGCCACCACCACGTCCATTTCCATCACCAGAAATTCGCCCTGCAACGACAACCGCGCAAAACGACGGCTGGCGTTCCACTGCTCGGCCACACCCTGTGGCAACTCACCCTGCACCCGCAGCGCACAGCTGAACGTGAAGTCGACGTAGCTACCCTGCTCCACCGCCGGATTACCGAAACGCACGGCGTAACCAATGCCCTGGCTGGCGCTGAGCAACTGGACGATGCCGTTCTGTTCGGTCTGGTTGACGCGATAACCGGCGGCTTGCAGGACGTCGGTCAGGGATTGTGGGGAAACATGGCTGATCAATTGAGTCATTACTTCTTCCTTGTTTATCAGTGCGAGAGCGCGGCTTGCGGCGCGTCGAATTGGGTCTTGTAGAGCTCGTCACCGAACCCCTGAGCCAGTTCATCGAACTTGACCCGGGCGCTGCCCGCGAAGGGCTGGCGGATCTTCATCACCTCGGCCACGTCGATGTTTTCGTAGGCAGTGAGGATCTGTTTGGCGACGCCGTACATCTGCTGATTCTTGACTGAACATTGCTGCACTTGTGTGTCACGTTCAGCCAATTGCGCTTGAAGCTTAGACCGTTCTGCCTCTTTGGCACGGGCCATGACCAGCAACTCGTCGTAGGCCTTTTTGAACTTGCCGGTCTGCTCGGCGCTGGCCGCCACTTGCGCCTGCGCCTGGCTGTGCAGGCTCTGTTGCTGTCCGGCCAATTGCTCGGCAACGCCTTTGGCCTTGGCCAGTTCAGCGGTCAATTGCTTGATTTGCGCCTGCGCAGCCTTGGCTTCGTTTTGCGCCGCCAGTTGCGCGGCGCTGGCCTGGGCCTGCTGACTTTGCAGGGCCTGCAACTGTTGCGTGGTGCTGCGCAATTGCGTACGCAGGCGTTCTTCCATGCCTTCGGCACTGGCCCCGGTGGCGATCAACAGCCCGAGCCCGAGCAACACAAATCGCGTTTTCATAACCCTCTCCCGGCGCCTTAGAAGCGCGTGTTGATCTCAAGCTGCAAGACGTCGATGTCGAACGGCGCGCCGTACACCGCTTCGGTGCTCATCCAGCGACCGGTCGCGTATACGTTCTTCGCCAGACCGTAGTTGCCGCCGATGAAATAACCCTTGGCGTTGGTGCCGCCGAGGTGGAATGACGAGTCGTTGAAGCCGTCCGGCAAGGCGTCGGGCTGGATGTATTTGTAGCCAGCGAACATGTTCCAGTCGCCCTGCTTTTTCAGGTCCAGCGCACTGCCGAGGGTGAACTGCACCATCCACGCATTGGCGCCGCTTTCGATGTCGCCGTTGCTGTCGAGGTTGTTGACGATCTGCCCGGCCGAACGCTTGCGCATGTCGCCTTCGTCGTACGCGAGGTTGTGGATGTAGTTGCCCTGGCTGCGCAGTTTGAAGTCTTCTGGCAGGTCGGCGTCCCAGACCATGTTCAGATCGAGCAGATTGAACTCGGACGCGAGACCAACAAATTGTGGCTGCGGCGTGGTGGTCGGGTTGAGCGGGTTCGGTGTGATGTCGCGCAGCAGGAACACGCTGTTGCCCTTTTGCATGAATGCCGCACGGCTGCCGTCGCTGTCGCAACCCGGTGCGCCGGCCCACGGTTCGCAAGGGCTGGAGCGCTGGCCTTGAATGTCGTCGAAGCGGTAGTAAGCCAGTGCGCCTTTCAAGCGGTTGTTGCTGTTGATCGCCCACTTGGCGCCAATTTGCGCGCCGTACAGCCACTTGTTGTCGCTCTCTTCCTTGTCGAAGCCGTTGCTGCTGGCGGTGTCGTTGGTGTAGTCCACCGGGAACGCGCCGACGGTGCCGAACACGCCCCAATCGCGATTGAGTTTGTGGTCGAAAATCGCCGCGACGCCGTCGAAGTTCAGGTCATTGGAATAGAGCATGTCGGTGGACATGAACGGGTTGGCGAAGCGCCCGCCGGTCAGGGTCAGCTCATCCGTAGGCTTCCAGTTCAGGTAGCCCTGATCGAGCCAGATGTCCTTTTTGGCGAAACCGCCGCCGAGGTTCTGCGTGGTCGATACCGGGTTGTTGTCCGAGCCGGTGCCGATGCGGATACCCGCAGTCCATTGCGGCGAGATCTCGGCTTTCATGCCCAACCGTGCGCGGATGCGGAACTGGTTGGTGCGGTCTTCGCGGGTGTTGAGCAGCGGCGGCAGATTGGTGCTGCTGTTTGGGTTAACGTCGTACGGGCCGTTGTTGTTGAGCTTGGCGAAGTCGACGATCTCGTTGCTGTTGCTGTCCGAGTAGTAGCGCGATTCGTTGCGCAAGCGAATGTCGCCGTCGAAACTGATGCGCGCCGCCCATTCCGGGAAGCTGTTGGGCGCGGCCCAGTTTTCCTGTTTGGCAGTGGCCATGACTTCGGCTTTGACCTGATCGCGGATCTGGTCGCGCACCGCGGCTGGCACGTATTGCACACGGACGTCACCCGGCGCCGCCACTGGCCCCGCCGCCACAGCGGTGGATGCCGCTGCTTGTTTAGCCTGCGCCGCTTCGTTCTGCGCCTGAGCGATCAGTGCGTCGGCCTTGTCCTGTTTCAGAATGCCCTGCTCGACCAGCAAGCGGATCAGATTGATCGTGGCGTTCTCCGAGGGCGCAGGCGCTGCCACGGCCTGACCGACCAGGGTCGCAATGACCATGCCGACCGCCAGGGACAATCGATTCACGTTGGAAATCATCTGCACACAACTCCTTTTGGCAAAGCGTAAATAAGTGAATTAACCCGGACGCCGCCCTTGCAGGGACAGGCGCACAGGCAATGTGATGGAGGCCGGTGGCCGTTCGCTCAGCGCAGGTGCGCCACGCAGCGCGGCCAACACTTGCGTATCAATCTCGGGGTTGCCGCTGGACTTGATCAGCTCGACGCGAGTGATCTCGCCAACGCTGCTCAGCCAGACATCGGCCTGCAGCGAAAACGCGAGGTTGCGCAGCTCAGGGTTCTCGCGCAGCAAACGCTGGAAAGTGAACGCCAGAAACTGGCTGTACGTCCCCGTGCCCAGACGCCCGCCGCCGGCACCGGCCATACCGCCACCCTTGCCCGCGCCGATGTTGAAGGCGTCGTTGCCGGATTGCGCATCGCCGTCCATTTGCATCGGGTTGGCCAGATCGTCCGCCGGTGATGGCGGCGCTTCTTCCTCGGGCTTGACCTCCTCCGGCTCCGGCGTTGGCTCGGGCTCGACGACTCTCTCTTCCACCGGGGTTTCCGGCTCTGGCGGTTTTTCCGGCGGCGGTGGTGGCGGTGGCGGCAACGGAATGATCGTCGGCACCTTCGGCGCTTCGCGGCGAATGCCGCTCATGTCGTTGGCCCACTGCCAGAGGAACCACGCGGCGAGCGCGCCGATCAGCAAGCCGGCGCCCCACTTCGCGTAACGCAGCGCGGGCTTTTTCACCGGCAGCGGCTCGATCGGGAGTTGTGCGGTCATGACTCAGCCCTGACTCGGTTTGCCGGTCACAAGACCGACCTGGGACAGTTCGAGCCGGCGCAACAGATCCAGCACTTCGATGACTTTCTGGTACTGCACGGTCGCATCGCCACGCACGATCACCGGGAAATCCGGGCTCTGCGCCTTCTCGATGCGCAGGCGTTCTTCCAGCTCGGCCAGCGTCACCGGGTAGGCGTCGAGGAACACCTGGCCGCCGTCGTTGACCGAAATCGCCTTGGTCTTGGCCTCGGACAGCGACACGGAGGCGCTGGCCTTGGGCAGGTTGATCTGGATCCCCGAGACCTGCGCGGTGGCGGTGAGGATGAACATCACCAGCACCACCATCAGCACGTCGACCAGCGGGGTGATGTTGATGCTGTCCACCGCGGCATCTTCGTCATCGTCGTGGGAGGCATTTACGGATGCCATGTCAGTGCTCCTCAGGCCGGTACAGAGTGGTTGGCGTGATGGCCGCGCTGATGCGACGCCTCACTGAACTGGCTCTCGCCGTGCATCTCCGCCAGACGGGTGATGAACTCGTCGACGAACACGCGCATGTCGGCGCTGACTTCCTTGTTGCGCGTGATCAGGCGGTTGTAGCCAAACAACGCCGGGATCGCGACGAACAGGCCCATCGCGGTCGCGAGCAACGCTGCAGCCATACCCGGAGCGATGGCGTTGATGTTGACGTCGCCGGCCATCGCCGTGCCGAGGAACACCACCATGATCCCCAGCACCGTACCGAGCAGGCCGATGTACGGGCCACCGGCGATGGCGTTGGACAGGGTCGAGAGTTTCGAGCTGAGTTGCTGGTTTTCGCGGGTACGCACGCCGTCCATCGAGCAGCGGATCGCTTCGATGGTTGCGGCGGAAACCGACGAGGTATCAGCGCCCTGCTCGCGGCGGGTGCGGATCTCTTTGACCGCCACCAGGTACAGACGCCACAGCGACGAATGCTGCAAGCGCTGGGCGAGTTGCGCGTCGTCGGCGAACATCTCCAGACGTGTGCCGACCTTGGCGAACTGCACGCGGAAGTCTTCGTTGGCGGCGCTGACGCGGCTGAGGCTGCGGTTCTTGCGCAGCATGATGATCCACGACTGGAACATCATCAGCACCAGCACGGCGATGATCACCCAGGCGTCGATTGGCACGGCGTTGAGCAGGAAGCCGAGGCTGCCGAAACCGAAACCGGACTGTTCTTCGTCGACACCGTAAGCGACCAGTTTCGACTCGGCGCCTTGCGAGGTAGCGTCCGCCAGCAACAGCGCTGCCGGGCGCGAAACCTTCGACAGACGCAATTCATCGATAGCGCCCACAAACGGCTGGAACGGGCCTTCGTGCAGATCGGCGCCGATGGCCATGACCGAATTGAATGCCGGCATCGCCTGCGCGAGCGTGGCGGCTTCGCGACCGTTGATGAACAGGGTCACTTTGGAGCCTTCAGCGGTCAGCGCTACGTGTTGCCATTGGCCGGGATTCAGCGCTTGCGTGGCGACCGCACGTTGGCCATCGATCTCTACAAACGGTACGCCTTGATTCGCACCGACCAGCAGACTGTTGGCGCCTTCGCGACGGGCGAGAATCAGTTGTTCGCCACTGGCCTGATCCAGACGCAACCACGCACTGAAGGTGAACGCGCTGCCAGCGTTGTGTTGCAGCGAAGGACTGGCCGGCAGCAACAACGGCTGGCCGCTGAACTGCAACGCGCGCCCTACTACACCGTCAATCGCCGCGCCGGTCGCGCTTTGCGCAGTGTTGCCGTAAGCGGTGGTGTCTTTGGCCGGGGTGCCGGTGGCGCCGTCGAAGTGATACAGCGCGGTGTAATTCGGATCAAACGTCAGTTGGCCGTTGCCGGTCGCCGGCGCCTTCTGATTGCCGTAATACATCCAGATGTCCTGGCGTTGACCACCCTCGACATTAGGCACATCGACCCAGATCAGCGCCATGCCCATCAGCGCGTCGAAACTTTCGATCTGGTGGTTGAGCACGGTCTTGTCATCGGCGGCGACGAAGCGCAGGTCCGCGCCGTCCTCTTTCACGCCATCGAAGGTGAAGTTGCCGGTGTGCAGGCGCACCAGTAACGCGGTGCGGCCGAGGGCCTGATTGATCGCCGCGCCTTGTGGCGTGGTGTCGACGGCGATCTGTTTGCGGTAATGCCAGTCGTCCTGCCACCAGGCCTGAGCCGTGGCCGGGAGCACGAAGCCCAGGCAGATCAACAACGAAAGAATGAGGCGCTGCATGAACGTGCTCCTTTAAAAAGTGGCTTGAAGGTTGAAGTGCAGGCGCGATTCCTGTTTCGAGGTGTTCGGCCCTTCGAGTAGCGGGTAGCCCCAGTCGAGGCTGCCGGACAGCCATTTGCTCAGGCTGGCGCGGGTGCCGAGGCCGACGCTGGCCAGGGCGTAATTGGCGTCCTGATCCGGCAGTTCGTCGCGCAGATAAAGTTGTGCACCTTCGGCAAAGGCGTAGAAACGCCAGTCCTGCATCCACGTGCCGGCGTACTTGGCCAGCGACGGCGTGCGCACTTCCTGGCTGAGCAGCAAGCCGTCATCGCCGGTGCGTTCGGCAGCCAGATAGCCGCGCACTGAAGTGGCGCCGCCGGCGGAGAATTGTTCGTTGGAGACCAGTGGCCCCGAGGCGAGTTGGAATGCGGCTTTGCTTGCGCTCTGCCAGTCGCTGTCGAAGGTCCAGGTGTAATTGGTGTCGCCCTTGAGCACGGCGAAGCTCGGTTTGGCGCGGTAGCGTTTGTAGTCGAAGTCTTCGTCGGAGCTGCCGTAGCCGAAGATGCTGCGAGTGGCGGCGACGAGGCTCAGGCCGAGGCCGAGCTGGCTCTTCTCGGTGTAGCGGTAGCCGTTGTAGGCGAAGGTGAACGGCGCGTATTGCAGTGGGACTTTGTCGCTCTCACCGGACAGGGTCAGGCGTTCGTCGAAGTCCTTGAAGTCGATGCCGGCCGACAGCGAATTCGACCAATTACCGCTGGAGGGCAGCGTGTAGATCGCCGACACACCGTAGCTGTGGCCCTTGCCGAGTACGTTGCTGCCGCCGATGGTGGCGACGTTGCTGTCGGATTGGTAACCGGAGAACTGCACGCTCCAGCGATCGGTCAGCGGCGCGCTGTAGGAGCCCGACCAGACCTTGGCGTTATCGGTTTCCTGCGGTGCGGTGAAGAACGTCAGGTTGACGCTATGGCCGAGTTGCCAGAGGTTGTTGTAGCCGAGGCTGGTGACGGTGCGCAGTTTTTCCGTGTCGGCGCTGTAATCGTTGTTGAGGCCGACGCTGGCGGTCCACGGGTTCTGGTCTTCGACCTGCAAATCGACGTCCATGGTGCCGGGGCGCTGACCTTCGCGCACCAGCGGCATGACTTGCCGGCCCGGGGTTTTGTTGAGCAGTGCGAGTTCGCCCTGGACCTTGGCGAAGTCCGGCACCTCGCCTTCCTTCAGCGCCGGCACGTCGTCGCGAATGTCCAGCGGCGAATAGTGTTTGGCGCCGACCACACGCACCCGGCCGACCTTGGTTTCGCTGACTTGCAGGTAGACGATGCCGTCTGCCACCGCTTGCTCCGGCAGCTCGACGAACACTGACTGATAGCCACGTTCCTGATAGGCCTTTTGCAACGCGTCCCGAGCACCTTCGATATCCGTGAGGGCTTTTTGCGGTCCAAGAAACGGGTACACCGCTTCTTCAATCGCCCGCGCATCGAGCACGGTGTTGCCGCGCACGAAGTATTCGTTGACGTCGACCAGACGCTGGGCCGCCGCGTTTTCGGCAGCCTCTTCGGCCAATGCCGGCTGCGCGCCCACCGTCACCAGCAGCCAGCCCCACAGCGCCAGCCGTGACTTGAAAATCGGTTCCACACTACCCCCTGAATTCGCGATGACCTGTTGGCGTTTCGAACGCCGCGTGTATGGCGTCAATTGCTGGCTGTCGAGGCGCAGGCGTGTTTGCCAAGCCACGTGTGCAAAAGCGCGAAGTTCAACGAGAACTCGGGCATTTGCAGCAACGCGCCGCAGAACACTTCGCCGATGATTTTTTGAATGAGCAGCACCGCACGGGGCTCGTTGAGCAACGTGGCGATGTCGCGACTGAGGGCGTTGAAGCTCCAGACTTTCTGGTTCAGGCCAAGGCCGACGAACCAGCGGAACAGCAGGTTGTAATTGAGCTGTTCATACAGTTGCTGTTCGCTGGGCACCGAATACAGCAGTTGCAGGAGCAGGATGTGCATCACGGTTTGCGCGGGGATCAGCATGCCGGGCTCGGCATTGAGGTCGTGCAGAAGCTCGCGGTGGGCGTCGAGCAAATCGTCGATCTGCGGGCGCAGCAACACCAGCGAATGGCCCGGCGGGATGTAGCTGGAAACCTCTTTCAAGGCGCCCTGCCAGTCATCCTGCGAGACAATCCAGACCCACGGCGCGCCGTAGCGATACACCGAAACCGGCTTCTTGCGCGCGGCTTCGACGATCTTCGACAGGCGTTGATCGAGTTCCTGCATGCCCACTTTCGAGTAGCGTTCCATAGTCCCCATTGCCTCACTCCCGGCGTCCCGCCTCGGCTTGTGAAAAGCGCCCCGTTGGGGCCCCTCAAGCGCGTTACATAGGCATGACCGGACTGGCGATGTGCTACCGAACTTTTGTCATAAAAGCTTCATTACAGAATTTGGCAATGAGATGGGACATACATCGAGAACCCTGTGGGAGCTGGCTTGCCAGCGATAGCGGTCTGTCAGCGAAGTAAAGGGTTGCTGACATGACGCCATCGCTGGCAAGCCAGCTCCCACAGGGTTTTGCAGTGTTTGGGTGATTTGGGGTCAGGTGTAGATGGGCCAGGTGTCGACGATTTTGCCGTTGCGCACGGCGAGCAAATCGCCAAATTGCAGGAGTACGGCTTCGGTCTGGGTTGGGCGCAGGAACACCTGGTCTTCCACAGTGAGGCCGACGGCACTGGAGCCATTGACTATCTCTTGATTGGAGCTGCGTCCGTAGACGCTGTTGCTCTGTAAACCCTGGGGCGATTCGAACTCGGCCATCCAGTTACCGCCGTAGATGAAGAAGGTCTGACGCTGATTCTGGTCCCACCACGAAAACAGCTTCGACTTGTCATCCAGCGCCGGGATATTCACCGCGCCAGTGCTTTTCAACACGGGCGTGGCGATATAGGTCGCGGGCACATGCTCGGTCAGCGACGGCAAATCATAGTGCGTCGGTTTAAGCATCGCCGTTCCCACCGACACTTCGTTGCTGAGCTTCTCGTTTTCATGAATGCGATAACTCGGGCTCCCGGCAGTGTTCAGGCACAAACCGTCATGCCACAACGCGGGAAACTGCTGGCGGGTGAAATCGACGCAGCGCTGATAAATCACCATGACCTTGGCGAACAGTTCATCCGGCGAGCCGAGAATCCCCGGCACGCCCATGCCCACGAACGGGTCGTAACCCATGAATCCGGCGAATTCCAGATGCTGCGGGTTGGCGCTGATCAGCGTGAGCATTTGGCCCAACACATTCACATCACTGACGCCGCCGCGATGCAGGCCGACGTCCAGTTCGATGTTGATGCGCATCCTTGTGCCTAACCCCTGAGCCAGCGCGAGGTATTGCTGCAAACGCTGCGGGCCGTCGAGCAGCCATTGCAGTTGCTTCGCGGGATCAAACGGGCCTTTGTGGGTTTGGTAGAACAGCGCTGCCGAACGTACCGGTAATGGCTTGCCAAGCAAAATATCCGACTGTGGAAACGTCAGCGCATCGTGATTGAGAAACGGCTGATGAAACGACATCAGCTTCTGCGTTCCGGCACGTTGCGCGATGTAGCTCAACAGCCCCGGCGATGGCAGCGACTTCTCCACCAAACGCAATTGCTTGCCACCGCGTTTGACCGATTGCATCACCACATCGATGTTGTGATCGAGCCGATCCAGATCGATCAGCAGCACCGGGCGCATTGGCCCGTTGCCCTTCAATTCTTTGTTCAGCGCGCGGAAATAGTCGCTGTACGGCGCGCCGTGATCCCCCGGGCGCAACCACGCGCCAACACCGACCAAGAGAGCGCCGACACCCAACGTACCGAGAAGGAAGTTACGTCGATTGACCGCCATCAGCTCACCCCCAAAATCGACGACAAATGCGCATTGAGAAAGCGCCCGCTCGGGTCCAGGGCCTGGCGCACATCGATAAATTCGCGCCATCGCGGGTACAGCGGTTGCAGGTTCTTCGCGTTGAGCGTGTGCAACTTGCCCCAGTGCGGCCGGCCGTTGTACTTCCAGAAGATCGGTTCGACCGCCGCGAAGAAGTTGTGGTGATCCATCTGATAATGCTGGTGCACCGAGATCGAACAGCTGTCGCGGCCTTCGAACATGCTCAGCGCAATGTTATCCGCCTTGACGTAGCGGTACTCGATGGGAAACCAGGTGCGCAAATCCTTGTCCTGAATCAGCTTGAGGATTTCGCGCAGGCACGCCGGGCCGTGTTCGGCTGGCACGGAATACTCCATTTCGTTGAATCGCACGGTGCGCACGTTGGCGTAGATGTCGAAGGAGTCGCCGACGCGGTCATCGAAACTCGCCAGATGACGCAAGCTGTTGAGCAGCGTACGGCGCAGGTCGGGGAAGTCGCTGCCGTACTTGTCGATCTTTTCGATCAGAGTGACGAACTCGTTGCCACCCTCTTCTTCCGGGCTGATCGGCGGCGTGGCCGGGTCATCGGTTTCATTGAGAGCGATGGACAAGGCGTAGTCGGAATGGGTGACGACGAGCATTTCCCAGTGCTGGTTTTCGCTGGTGTTCTTTTCGAGGTCTTCGAGCAGCTCTTCGGTCTTGGCGATCCATTGGCGCTCGCGCAAGCGATAAGCCGGGCGGTTTTGCAGACGGATTTTGGTGGCCACGCCGAGGGCGCCGAGGGAGACGCGTGCGGCGTTGAATACTTCGGGATGGCGCTGGCTGTCGCAGTCCAGTACTTCGCCATTGGCCGTCACTAATTGCATGCCGCAAACGTGCGCCGAGTAGGACTGGAAGTTTTTGCCGGTGCCGTGAGTCGACGTGGCAATCGCCCCGGCGAGGGTCTGGTAATCGATATCGGCCATGTTTTGCAGGGCCTGACCAATGTCTTTCAGCGGCTGGCCCATGCGCGACATCGGTGTGCCGGCGGCGAATTCGGCTTGCAGGGTTTTAGCATCGTGGTCGAGCAGTCCGTTGAAATAGCTCAGCGACAACAGCGTGCCATCGGTGGGCACCAACGCGCTGAAGGAATGCGCCGAACCGACCGGGCGAATCTTGCCTTGCGCCTGTTTGATGACGCTCACCAGTTCATCGAGATTCTTTGGCGCCAGCCGCGCCGCTGGCAGGCAACTCTGCCCGCCTGACCAGTTGCGCCACGGGATCAGCCGTGGCGCGCGCAGCAATTGGCCCAATACCGGGTTACTGGCCAACGCACTGAACGCGCCGACAATGCTTGCCCGTTGCAACAACTGACGCCGTGTCAGATCCATGGTCATGCCGGGCACCTTATTCTGGGAGGGCTTGGTCGGCCATGAAGCCGATCAGTTGCAAAAACTGCTCTTCGCTGCACTCGACGCACTGGCCCATCGGCGGCATGCCGTTGTAGCCGTTGATGGCGTGGTCGAGCAGCGTGTCGCGGCCCTGCCGGATGCGCGGCTCCCAGGCTTTGCGATCACCGGTGAGCGGCGCATTGGCAGCGGGGTTGGCGTGACAGAGCTGGCAGCTGTTGGTGTAGATCTGCGCCAGCGCCGGGTCTTTGGGGGTCGCGTTGTTGGTGGTGACCACGGGTTGGGGTTCATCGCCGCAACCGGGCAGCATCATGGCTAACGCCAGCAGTAAAGTGAGTCGGATTGCCCGCATAACGGCCTCGCTTATTGTTGTGCTCACACATTAAGGCAGCGGCTGCAGCGGGTTGAGGGCATTGCAGGCCAGAGAGGGGGGCAAACGGGGCCAGCCAGGACTCGCCTCGGGATCGGCTATAGACACAAAACCCTGTGGGAGCTGGCTTGCCAGCGATAGCGGTGTGTCAGGCAATGAAGATGTTGAAAGTACCGGCCACATCGCTGGCAAGCCAGCTCCCACAGAGTTCGCGGTGTTGCCAGCCCGCTCTGTTTTGCGCCTCTGCGTGACATTCGGGTGACATTTGCGGGTTTAAATTTCGGCGCATTCAGGCGTATAACCTGTAGAGACTTTTTGATCTGCATGCGGACATCAACACGGGGTAGCGACATGACCACAGCAAACATCCTTGGCAATCTGTTCCCTTCTGTCAGCGACATCCCGGAAAAATACCGCCTCGACGCTCAGGTCGAGCAACGCGAATACCTGGTCGACGGCCAGTTGCGCCGCTGGGACGGCCCGCTCGCCACCGTGCGCAGTCCGGTCTACCTGAAAGGTGACAACGGCGACGAACAAGTCATCCTCGGCAGCACGCCGTTGCTCGATGCCGAGACCGCCCTCACGGCCCTCGACGCTGCCGTGCGCGCCTACGACCGTGGTCAGGGCCTGTGGCCGACCATGCGCGTGGCCGAACGCATCCAGCACGTCGAAGCCTTCCTCGGCCGCATGCGCCAGCAGCGCGAAGCCGTGGTGAAGTTGCTGATGTGGGAAATCGGCAAGAACCTCAAGGACTCGGAAAAAGAGTTCGACCGTACCTGCGACTACATCGTCGATACCATCAATGCGCTCAAAGAACTCGACCGCCGCTCCAGCCGTTTCGAGCTGGAGCAGGACACCCTCGGGCAGATCCGCCGCGTGCCGCTCGGTGTAGCGCTGTGCATGGGCCCTTACAACTATCCGCTGAACGAAACCTTCACCACGCTGATTCCGGCGCTGATCATGGGCAACACCGTGGTGTTCAAACCGGCCAAGCTCGGCGTGCTGCTGATCCGTCCGCTGCTCGAAGCCTTCCGCGACAGCTTCCCCACCGGCGTGATCAACGTGATCTACGGCAGCGGACGGGAAACCGTCAGCGCACTGATGGCCAGCGGCAAGATCGATATCTTCGCCTTCATCGGCACCAACAAGGCCGCCAGCGACCTGAAGAAACTGCACCCGAAACCGCACCGTTTGCGCGCCGCGCTGGGTCTGGATGCGAAGAACCCGGGCATCGTCTTGCCGGAAGTCGATCTCGACAATGCTGTCAGCGAAGCAGTGACTGGCTCGCTGTCGTTCAACGGCCAGCGCTGCACCGCACTGAAAATCCTCTTCGTGCATGAAGACGTGGTCGACAGCTTCATCGATAAATTCAACGCCAAACTGGCCACGCTGAAGCCGGGCATGCCGTGGGACAGCGGTGTGTCGCTGACGCCGCTGCCGGAATCGGGCAAGGTCGATTATCTGCACGGGCTGGTGGCCGATGCGCGCAGCAAGGGTGCCGAAGTGGTCAACCCCAATGGCGGCGAATCCCGCGAGTCGTTCTTCTACCCGGCGGTGCTGTACCCGGTGAATCCGCAGATGCGTGTCTATCAGGAAGAACAGTTCGGCCCGGTGGTGCCGATCGTGCCGTACCGTCATCTCGATACCGTGATCGACTATGTGCTGGAGTCCGATTTCGGCCAGCAGTTGAGCATCTTCGGTACCAACCCGGTGGCAGTCGGACGGCTGGTCGACACATTCGCCAACCAGGTCGGGCGGATCAACCTCAATGCTCAGTGCCAGCGCGGTCCGGATACCTACCCGTTCAATGGCCGCAAGAATTCCGCAGAAGGTACGCTGTCAGTACACGATGCATTGCGGGTGTTTTCGATCCGCACACTGGTGGCAACCAAGTTCCAGGACAGCAACAAGGATCTGATCAGCGAGATCATTCGCGGTCGTGATTCAAGCTTCCTGACCACCGACTACATCTTCTGACGAGGGCCTTGCACTGAGTACGTTCAGCACCTACCGATTGCCGCCACTGTTGCGTCGAATTCTGCGTCCGCTCCTGGACCCGTATCGCCGCTACCGACACGCCCGATTGATCCACGCGGTGCGGGTGGCATTGGGGTTGCTGGCGACGATTGTGCTGACCACCGGCATCAACCTGCCCCACGGTGAGTGGGCATCGGTGACCATGCTGGTGGTCATCGGCGGTTTGCAGCACCACGGCAACATCGGCAAGAAAGCCGCCGAGCGCGCCACCGGTACTTTGATCGGCGCCGGCGTCGGTTTGTTACTGGTGGCGCAGCATGCGTGGCTCGGCATGCCATGGCTGACCTACTTTGCGATGGCGGTGGTCTGTGGCTTCTTCTCCTATCACGCCATCGGCAAGGGCGGCTATACCGCCCTGCTCTCGGCAATTACCGTATTCATTGTCGCCGGGCATGGCGACAACCCGATCACCGACGGTTTGTGGCGTGGCGTCGACATTCTCATAGGTATTGCGCTGGCGCTGGCGTTCTCCTTCGCTCTGCCGCTGTACGCGGTGTACTCGTGGCGCTACAACCTGGCCGATGCCTTGCGCGATTGCGCGACGGTATACAGTCGAATCATCAACGGCCAGCCGGTCAGCGCCGACGAGCACCTGAAGCTGATGAGCCGTTTGAGCGCGGTGATGGTGCAATTGCGTTCGCTGATGCCGTCGGTGTCCAAGGAAGTAAAGATCTCCATGACCGAACTGGACGCGATCCAGCGCAACCTGCGCATGTGCATCAGCACCCTGGAAATCCTCGGCAACACCCGCCCCGATGCCAACGACCCCGAAGCGATGGCTCATCTGCAATCAGCGTTGAAGGCCGAACACCGCATGATCCGCGTGCAATTGATCGGCATGGCCCGCGCCTTGAAATCCGGTGCGATACAGCGCCTTGATCGTTCGCTGGCGTTACCGGACGCCAGCCTTGATGCGCCGGTCTACAGCGCGCTGGACGGCTATCGCCTGTTGACCCGGCAACTAGCGGCAAACATCGCCGAGATGCGCCAGCGTCTGGCCAAAACCGCACCGCGCTGGAACATCTGAGGTTTATTGCGCAGCCAGTCGACGCGCCTTGAAGCCCCAGCCCTGCTGCATGCCAGCGGCCGCGAGGAGAATCGCCGCCACGCCTAGCCACTGCAGAGTCTGCAAGCGATGACCGAATGCAAACCAGTCGACAAAAATCGCTGCAATCGGGTAAATGAAGGACAGTGCGCCGGTGAGCGCCGTCGGCAATTTCTGGATGGCACCGTACAGCAACACATACATCAAACCGGTATGAACGATGCCCAGCGTCACCAGACTGGCCCACGCCCCTGGTGTTGCCGGCAGTGCGGAAAAATGCGCAAACGGTGCGAGCAACAGCACGCCGGTGCAGACCTGGATCAATGCGATCAGATGTGGCGGTGTACCGGTCAAACGCTTGATGATCAACGCTGCAATCGCATAGAGAAAAGCCGCACCCAACGCCAGGGCGATTCCCACCAGATAGTCGTTACCACTGTTGCCTTGCTGACCATGGGCGCTGACAATCGCCAGCATCCCCATAAATGAAATCGCCAGCCAGAACAGCTTCTGCACGGTTATTTTTTCGCCGAGAAACAGTGCCGCCAAACCGACCAGCATGAACGGCTGCACGTTGTATACCGCAGTGCCAATGGCGATTGAAGCCCGCGAGTACGAAGCAAACAGCAGCACCCAGTTTCCGACAATCGCCATCCCGCTGAGCACCGCCAACCAGAATGTCGTACGGGTCAGAATGCCCGGCCGCAGAAAACCGAATGCCGCGCAAATCAACAGCAAGGTAGCGGCACCGAATACGCAGCGCCAGAACACCACGTCCAGAACCGCTTGCCCGGAAACCAGCACGAACCAGCCAATCGTTCCGGATATCAGCATGGCAGCGGTCATTTCAAATGAGCCGCGACGGATCGGGTTGTCCATCTTCAATCTCCTCAGCATTTGGCGAAAGCGTGACAAAAGTATGCCAAGCGAACACGGCATCGCTCCAGAGTAAAAGGCAGGCTAAACTGCAGATCTGCCTTTTTTATCGAGGGTGATTATTAGAAATCGCCTAATCCGGGAGTTGAGTGATGACCGACGATATCGACCAGATTCTTATCAGCGCACTGATGGAGGATTCACGGCGTTCGCTCAAGGCGCTGGCGCAAATCAGTGGTTTGTCGTCGCCCAGCGTGGCCGAGCGTTTGCGCCGGCTGGAAGAGCGTGGCGTGCTCAAGGGCTACACCGTGGAAATCGACCCGAAATGCTTCGGCTATCAATTGCAGGCCATCGTCCGGGTACGGCCGCTGCCGGGGCAGTTGCAGGAGGTCGAACGCCAGATTCTGTCGATTCCGGAATTTACCGAGTGTGACAAGGTGACCGGCGAGGACTGCTTTATTGCCCGCCTGCACGTGCGTTCGATGGAGCAGTTGGACACCCTGCTCGACCGCCTCAATACGCTGGCTGAAACCAACACGGCGATCATCAAGAAAACCCCGGTCAAACGCCGCTTACCCCCGATGGCGTGAGTGCTTTTTCTGCATGTTTGGCTTAGATTGGGATTTTTCCGGCGAAGGATTGGCGGTATGAAAGTTCAAGCAGTGATGCTGATGGCGTTAATGTTAGGCGGTTGCGGGACAGTGCAGACGGTGATGCGCAACGATCAGGTCGCCGTGGACGATTTGAAATCGAACAAATCCTATTGTGGGGCGGTGCCAAGGATCTACAGCGGCGTGATGTATGACTTCTGCAGCCTGCATGCGCCGATAGACCAAGGTAACAAGTACAACGCCGCCCTCCCCGGTTGGGCGATTGATGCCGTGGCTTCCGGGGTGCTCGACACCTTGTTGCTGCCTTACACGATCTACAGGCAACAGACTGACGGCAGCATCATCATCAATTGATCGACTACCTGTCCGCGCCCACCGACATTGTCACAGGCAACAAAAAACCCGCATAAGCGGGTTTTTTGTTTTTTGCACGTAACAATCAGTCGTCGCGGCTCATGATGCCGAAGATCTGCAACAAGCTGACGAACAGGTTGTAGATCGATACATACAGGCTGATGGTCGCCATGATGTAGTTACGCTCCCCGCCGTGGATGATGGCGCTGGTCTGGAACAGGATGCACACGGACGAGAACAGCACGAAACCTGCGCTGATCGCCAGTTGCAGACCGCTGACCTGAAAGAAGAAGCTCGCCAGCGTTGCACCCAGCAACACGAAGAAACCAGCGGTGATGAAACCACCGAGGAAGCTCATGTCCTTGCGGGTGATCAGCACGTAGGCCGACAGACCACCGAACACCAGCGCGGTCATCGCGAACGCCGAGCTGACCACTTCAGCGCCGCCCTGCATGCCCAGGTAACGGTTGAGGATCGGGCCGAGCAGGAAACCCATGAAACCGGTCAGCGCAAAAGCGGACACCAGGCCCCACGCGGAATCACGGAGTTTGTTGGTGAGGAAAAACAGCCCGTAGAAGCCGATCAGCACCACGAAAATGTTCGGGTAGCCAACACGCATCTGCTGTGCGACGAAAGCCATGACGCCGCTGAATGCGAGGGTCAGAGCCAGTAGGCCGTAAGTGTTGCGCAGGACGCGGCTAACCTCTAGCTGCTCAGCCTGCACGCTGTTATTAACTGCGTAATCCTGTTCGCGCATGGCGACACTCCTGTTGGTTTGAAACGTTCAGTCGCAAAGATCATAACAGACGCTCTGTAACAAGCCATGCAGAGAGTTTGACAGTGTGTTTCATTCAGGTATTATGGCGCCCGCAACGCAACGGAGGTGTGGCCGAGTGGTTTAAGGCAACGGTCTTGAAAACCGTCGACTGTAACAGGTCCATGAGTTCGAATCCCATCGCCTCCGCCATATTTGGTACCGATAAAGCCCTGATTATTCAGGGCTTTATCGTTTCTGGCGTTTGAGATTCTTGCGGCTTTTTGCCCGACATGCCGGAGAACAGCCCCGAACGGCTGGCGAAGCTGCCAGAGCTTTTTAGATTCATATGGCAGACGAAAAAATCAGCGCGAGATCCATAACTCCGCCCCCTATCCCCCACCAACTTATCTACAACAAAGCCCCCAATCATCCAGAGCCTCATCGTTCCTAACGTTCGGCAACTGAACCATCACCTTACTTCGGCTTGGTCCGATAAGTCGGCCGGTACTCGGTGTAATACACGGTGTTGTCTGGAATATCCTTGTTCACGAACGCCTGGGCGCCGATCGTCACGTTGTTGCCGATATTGATTTCACCGACGATGCAGACGTTTGCGCCGATTTCGACGTTGTCACCGAGGCGCACGTGACCTTGGGTATAGTCCTTGGAACCGATGGTGGTGTTCTGGCGAAGGCGAAGGTTTCGGCCGATGATGGCCCGATGGGTAATGACGATGCCGATGCGATGCGAGAAGCAGATACCCGGACCGATTTGTGCCGACAAACCAATGTCGATGTTGTGCTCGCGGATCAGTTTTCGATTTATCCGCTTTGCCCACTTCTTGTAGTTCCAGAACCCGCGAGGCTTGTTGTGCAGGTACTGGGCAATCCTGAACCAGAAAACGTAGTGGTACCGTTCCTTGGCCAGAACCCTGTTGATCAGGGTGCTCAGTTTTACGCTGCCGTCTTCCTTGGTAGCAATTTCCTCCTTCAGGTAAGCGCACAGCTCCTTGAAATCCCTCATTTATCTTTCCGAAATATTGGCCGATTGTGACGGCGTTAATCATGAGGCGGATTATGTCAGGGCTGAAATAGTATCGATACAGATCGTTATGCCCGATCGCTATCTGGAAAAGTGGTGGGATGGAGAGAGCATTGCCTTCAGTGCAAGCAAGTCAATTCAGGGAAGTGCACCGTTTAATCCATGAGCCGCCGGCGGTAAACTCCTGGCTCAGGCCGCCGGCCCATTCGAATCGCTACGCCACCGCGCAGATCCAGCGGTGATTCTGCCGATAAGGCGCGCGAGTGAAGTGGACATCTGCAACCAGATTCAAACCGCGCTCCTTGAGCGCTTCGGTCAGTTGTACGAGTGTCTCTGCCTGGATAGTCATTGCTGTTACCTCGTCAGATTGACTGCGTTCATGATTCTTGACCGGGCAGGCAACTGACTAATTCAAACTTTCTCCGGCGAATACTTTTTGCCAGCAGGACAGCAACGAATGCCGAAAAAACCACCCGTCGCCCGAGAGGCCGCCACCGCTGCGGACATCGAGCGCGCCATCCAGGCCTTGAACAAAATGGCCGAACGTCTGTGGGGCGATGGTCGAGAAGCAGAAGCCAAAGCGCTGCTCGACGCGCTGGATGCCTTGAACCGGGCGCTCGACCGGATCCGCATCGGCGAGAGTCGCCGAGCGGTGACACTTCATTGAGTCTTACGGCTTGAGAATCAACACGGGCTCACCCTTCTTCACAATGTAAGTCGCCAACTCCGAGCCCTTGTCCGAGCCAATGTTTTTGGCGATATGCGCAACCCCTTCCGGGATGAACAGCGAGTCACCCGCCTTCAGCGTCACCGGTGCCCTGCCCTCCAGTTGATATTCGAAAGTGCCGCTGATCACGTACGCCACCTCGACGCCCGGATGTGCATGCCTTGGTGAAGCCACGCCGGAATCGAAATCGACCCGCGCCTGGATCACTTCGCGATCCGCAGCGCCGAGGTCCTGGCGAACCAGATCGGTGCGGCTAAGTCCTTGCTGCCAGCTCTTGGGTTGCGTGTCAGCGGCCTGTGCGATGCCGGTCAGGGAAGCGAGAATGACGGTGGTTGCCAGAAAGAATGGACGGCGCATGATGTAGCCCTCTTGTACGTAGTGGTGGTGTGACCTCTACTGTGTGCGGGGCATGTAGCGTGGATGTGTCGTGAACCCGTTGTTTGTTATTGGCATGTGTATCCGGCCGGGATTGATACACGCTTATACAAACGTTTCGCCGCTTTGGCACTGCGCCAACAGCCATGTCCTCAAGGCGACGATTTTCTTCGAGTTGGCGGTTTCATGGGGCGTCACCAGATAGAAGCCCAGATCATCCTTCAGGCGCAAAGCGAAAGGCGCCACCAATCGCCCGGCTCGCAGGTCGTCGTCGACATAGGTCGAGCGCCCGATGCACACGCCCTGCCCGTCAACGGCTGCCTGCACCGCCATCATCGCCAGGTCGAAGGTCAGTCGCGACCCTTTGGCCAGTTTCGCTGGCTGATCCGCCGCGCTCAGCCAGGTGTTCCAGTCTGCGGCAGTCATGCCACTGACTTGCAGCATCGTGTGGTTGGCCAGGTCAGCCGGCGTCTGTAAGGCCTTCCCACCCTCGAGCAAGGCCGGACTGCACACCGGGAAGATCTCATCGGACATCAGCCAGTCCGCACGCAAGCCCTTCCAGTCACCGCGACCATAACGAATCGCCGCATCAATCCCGCCTTGGCGAAAATCCACCAGATCGGTGGCGGCGCTGACCCGCACATCAATATCAGGGAACGCCTGCTGAAACGCCGGCAGACGCGGCAACAACCATTTGGACGCCACCGACACTAATGTGCTGATGGTCAGCACCGTGTTGTCGCGTGTCGCGAACAACTGCTCCGTCGAGTAGCGCAACTCATGAAACGCCGAGCGGATGCCCGGCAAGTAAGCCTGCCCGGCATCCGTCAGTGCCAAGCCGTCCTTGAGCCGCAAAAACAGCGACACACCAAGCTCCGCCTCAAGCCTGCGAATCTGATGGCTGATGGCGGTTTGCGTGACGTTCAACTCTTGCGCAGCCTGGGTAAAGCTCATGTGCCGCGCGGCGGACTCGAAGGCTCTCAAGCCATTCAAGGAGGGTAGTCTGGCGACCATATGGCGTTAAACACTCATGAGATTTTGTCATACGCTATCACTTGAAATGACCTTTGCGAAACGCTCAGTGACGATGGATTCTGGCGCCTTCTTTCAAAAAGGATCTGCCATGAAACTGTATTTCGCGCCGATGACCTGCTCGCTGTCATCGCACATCGTGTTGCGGGAACTGGGCTTGCCGTTCGAGCTGATTCGCGTCAATAACCACAGCAAGCGAACTGCCGATGGCCGCGACTTTCGTGAGATCAACCCCAAGGGATACGTGGCTGCCTTGTTGCTGGATAACGGCGAGGTGTTGACGGAGGGACCGGCGATTCTTCAATACCTGGCCGATCAGGTTCCGCAGCATAAACTGGCGCCGGCCAATGGCACGTGGGAACGCTCGCGTTTGCAGGAGCATCTGAACTTCATCAGCAGCGAAATCCACGGCGCGAGCGCGCCGCTGTTCAACAATGAGATCCCGGAGTCGATCAAAGCGATCTTCAAACAAACACTGTTCAAGCGCCTGGACTTTCTCAGCCAGACATCGCCCCCCAGGACTATCTGATGGGCACATTCACCGTGGCCGACGCTTATTTGTTCACTGTCTTGCAGTGGCTGCCGACCTTCAATATCGACATTGAAAACTGGCCGGTACTGGCGACCTACATAAAGCGCATAGCCGAGCGCCCAAGCGTACGCTCGGCCATCGCGGCAGAACAAGCCACACATCCGGTCTAATCCGTGCCGATACGCAAACGGGCGATGTCGCCAATGAATCTGTAAACTGGCGCGATTTACTCGCTCAGACAAGGGATCAACATGGCCAGCCAAGACATCACCTTCACCCCGGATCCGGACGCAGACTCCATTTCTTCCGACGTAGCGACCTTCGCTGGGATCATGGTGTCGACCCAGATCCCGACCCGCGCCGATGGCACTCTGGAACTGGGTGATATCACCGAGCAAAGTGAGTGCACATTGCAAGCGTTGAAAGTCGCCCTGGAACGCGCCGGCAGTTCGATGGACCGGGTCATGCACCTGACCATTTACCTGACCGACATGGCTGATCGCGCGGCATTCAATGAGGTTTACAAACGCTACTTCGCCAAGCCATGGCCGGTGCGTGCAGCGGTGGGTGTGGCGTCGCTGGCGGTTGAAGGCATGCGCGTGGAAGTGACTGCGATGGCCGCCAAGGCCTGAGACTCACTGCACTACCCAATGTGGGAGCGAGCTTGCTCGCGAAAGCGTCAGTTCAGTCTCCATTGATGTTGAATGTCCTGCCGCCTTCGCGAGCAAGCTCGCTCCCACAGGGGTCAAGGTGACAATGCCCTGTGCCATCGGGCAGCACAGGCGTGCCGGGCGCGCGTTTCACGGGTAGAATGCGCGCCTAACCGTGACAGCCTGACTAAAAAAACTATGTCCTTGCCCAAGCATCATCTGGAATTGCTCAGCCCTGCCCGCGATGTCGCCATCGCCCGTGAGGCGATCCTGCACGGCGCCGACGCCGTGTACATCGGCGGCCCGAGCTTCGGTGCGCGCCACAACGCCTGCAACGAAGTCGGCGAAATCGCCGAACTGGTGGAATTTGCCCGCAAGTACCACGCGCGCATTTTCACCACCATCAATACCATCCTGCACGACAACGAACTGGAGCCGGCGCGCAAGCTGATCCATCAGTTGTATGACGCCGGGGTCGACGCGCTGATCGTTCAGGATCTGGGCGTGATGGAGCTGGACATTCCACCAATCGAGCTGCACGCCTCGACCCAGACCGACATCCGCACCCTTGAGCGAGCGAAGTTCCTCGATCAGGCCGGTTTCTCGCAACTGGTATTGGCCCGTGAGCTGAACCTGCAGGAAATCCGCGCGATCGCAGACGAAACCGACGCCGCCATCGAATTCTTCATTCATGGCGCGTTGTGCGTGGCCTTCTCCGGCCAGTGCAACATTTCCCACGCGCAAACCGGGCGCAGCGCCAACCGTGGCGACTGCTCGCAGGCCTGCCGTTTGCCGTACACCCTGAAAGATGAAAAGGGTGGCGTGATCGCTTACGAAAAACACCTGCTGTCGATGAAAGACAACAACCAGAGCGCCAACATCCGCGCCCTGGTCGAAGCCGGTGTGCGTTCGTTCAAGATCGAAGGTCGCTACAAGGACATGGGCTATGTGAAGAACATCACCGCCTATTACCGCCAGCGCCTCGACGACGTGCTCGAAGACCGTCCGGACCTGGCCCGAGCCTCTAGCGGCCGCACCGCGCACTTCTTCCTGCCTGACCCGGAAAAGACTTTCCACCGGGGTAGCACCGATTACTTTGTCACTGATCGCAAGATCGACATCGGCGCCTTCGACTCGCCGACCTTCACCGGTCTGCCAGTGGGCACAGTCGAGAAAGTCGGCAAACGCGACATGCAGGTCATCACCCACGAGCCGCTGTCCAACGGCGATGGCTTGAACGTGCTGGTGAAGCGCGAAGTGGTCGGTTTCCGCGCCAACATCGCCGAAGCCAAAGGCGAGTTCGAAGAAGACGGCGAGAAGCGCTATCGCTATCGCGTCGAGCCGAACGAAATGCCTGAAGGTCTGTACAAGCTGCGCCCGAACCACCCGTTGAATCGCAACCTCGATCACAACTGGCAACAGGCGCTGCAGAAGACCTCTTCCGAGCGTCGCGTGGCCCTGAGTTGGGTCGCGCGTTTGCGCGAAGAACAACTGGAAGTCACCGCCACCAGTGAAGAAGGCATCAGCGCCAGCGTCACCCTGCCCGGTCCGTTCGGTGTGGCCAACAAGCCTGAGCAAGCGCTGGAGCAGTTGCGCGATCTGCTCGGCCAGCTCGGCACCACGCAGTACCACGCCACCGACATCAAACTGGATGCGCCACAGGCGTTCTTCATCCCCAACTCGCAGCTCAAATCCCTGCGCCGTGAAGTGATCGAAGCCCTGACCGCCGCCCGTGTCGCTGCGCATCCGCGTGGCGGCCGTAAAGCGGAAACCAGCCCGCCACCGGTGTACCCGGATTCGCACCTGACCTTCCTTGCCAACGTCTACAACCAGAAGGCGCGCGACTTCTACCACCGTCACGGCGTCAAGCTGATCGACGCGGCGTACGAAGCGCACGAAGAGCCAGGCGAAGTGCCGGTGATGATCACCAAGCACTGCCTGCGTTTCTCCTTCAACCTGTGCCCGAAACAGGCGAAAGGCGTGACCGGTGTGCGCACCAAAGTCGCGCCGATGCAGTTGATCCACGGCGATGAAGTGCTGACGCTGAAGTTCGATTGCAAGCCGTGCGAGATGCACATCATCGGCAAGATGAAAGGCCACATCCTCAACCTGCCGCAACCGGGCAGCGTGGTCGGCCATATCAGCCCCGAAGACCTGATGAAAACCATTCCGCGCGCACCGCACTGAGTGGTTGGCGAGTACGGTGCTTCGGCGCCGTACTCGCCCGCCCTTCTGCGAATACAGCAAATCGCAGGCATAAAAAAACGCCAACTTCTTGCGAAGTTGGCGTTTTTTCGAATATGGCAGGGGCGGCTGGATTCGAACCAACGCATGGCAGGATCAAAACCTGCTGCCTTACCGCTTGGCGACGCCCCTACTGCTCTTCCCAGCTACTTCGTTAGGTTCGCTGTGAGAACGGGGCGCAATTTACCAAGGTTTTTTGGCTTTGGGAAGCGCGAAGTGAAATATTTTTTGTTTTAAAACAGCGACTTATTATTTTGGCTTGAATCAGGTCCATGCTGAGTCGGTTTCGCCGCCGTGTATCACACTGTGTACGAACCCTCTCGCGACACATCGACTTTCGATAAAGCCGTTCTTCGACACAGGCCAGATACGTCCCAACGCTCAAATGCACTCAAGGTTTCAAGGGTTCATTCAGACCCCTTGGCCAAAGGCTCGCAAAGGAGACGTCACCATGAAGATGGCACTGCACACCCGCAAAACCGCGTTCGGTTTGTCGATTCTGGCTTTGTCGTTGTTCGCTTTTGGCAGCGCTCAGGCGCAAACCGCTGAACCGGCCGCCGTCAGCTATTCCGCGCCCTCGCCTTTCGGCCCGCTCAAGCATGTGAAGGCCGGCGTGCTCGACGTCGCCTACGCCGAAACCGGTCCCGCCGATGGCCCGGTGGTGATCCTGTTGCACGGTTGGCCCTACGACATTCACAGCTACGACGAAGTCGCGCCGTTGCTCGCGGCCAAGGGTTATCGGGTGTTGATGCCGTATGCGCGCGGTTATGGCGATACGCAGTTCCTTTCCAAAGACACCCTGCGCAACGGTCAACCGGCGGCGTTGGCCAGTGACGTCATCGACTTCATGGACGCGCTGAAGATCAAGCAAGCGGTGCTTGGCGGTTACGACTGGGGCGCACGTTCGGCGGACATCGTTTCGGCGTTGTGGCCGGAACGGGCGAAAGCGCTGGTGTCGGTCAGCGGTTATCTGATCGGCAATCAGGCCGCCGGGCAGAACCCGCTGCCGCCCAAGGCTGAATTGCAGTGGTGGTATCAGTTCTACTTTGCGACGGACCGTGGCCGTGCCGGTTACGAGAAGAACACGCATGATTTCGCCAAGCTGATCTGGCAAACCGCGTCGCCACAGTGGAAGTTTGATGACGCCACGTTCGACCGCAGCGCCAAGGCGCTGGAGAACCCCGATCACGTCGACATCACCGTGTTCAATTACCGCTGGCGTCTGGGCCTGGTGCAGGGTGAAGCGAAATATGCGGCGCTGGAGCAGAAGCTCGCCACCGCGCCGTCGATCAGCGTGCCAACCATTACCCTTGAAGGCGACGCCAACGGTGCACCGCACCCGGCGCCGGAGGATTACGCCAAGCGCTTTACCGGCAAGTATCAGTTCCGTTTGATCAATGGCGGGATCGGGCACAACTTGCCGCAGGAAGATCCGCAGGCGTTTGCCAAAGCTGTGATCGACGCTGACCACCTGTAGAAACAAAAAAGCAGTCAGCCGCGAAGGCTGACTGCCTGATCATCAACGTGTGATTACTCGGTTGGAACAACAAGATCCAACGCCTTGTTCACCGCCAACTCCCCCAACATGACCACTTGCGCAATGCCCAGCAGGGTATGACGATCTGCGCCCTCCAGCATTCCGGCAAAATTACCGAGCATGACCGACGCGGACGCCAACGACCCGCAAGCATTGGTCAGCAACGCCTCGGTGTCGGCTTGCGGGTTGGCCATGAACAGAGCGTTTGGCGTATAGGGTTCGGCCATGATCGCGGCAGGCAACAGGTAATGGTCGAGCGCCCGTTCTGCCGCTTCGTGAAGCTTTCTTGAATTGGGCGATGCGTACGGGGACACCAGGTCTGTGACCGGTGGTTCGGGTGGCTGAGACATCTGCTGAAACTCCAGACAAGAACCGCTTCAGGTTCTTTGATAGAAGGCGTGAAGCGCCGTGATCGCGGACGCTTCCGTGCAAATGAGGGCGCGAGCGCCCTCACCCATCTGCATCGCGACTAGTGCGGCAAGCGCTGGTTATCCAGGACTCGACCGACCACCAGCTCACTGAGCATGATCACCTGTTGCAGGATCAGCATCTTTTTGCGCTGTGAAGGATCGATCACGTCGGCGAGATCTCGGGCCATGTCACTGGCGCAGGACAAGGTTTCAGTGGCTTCGACGAGCAGGGTTTCGTTATCCACCGTGGGGTCGATGAGGTAGATCTTGCCGGTTTTGCGGGTGGGTATTGAAGTCTTCAGCGCGGAAGGATTGAGGTAGAAATTGATCGCGCGGTCGGTAGCCTCTTTGATGTTTTGAGGTTCGAGCGCGGCGTCGTAGGGGATTGGATCGGTTTCTGGCGGGTTTGGCGTAATTTTGAACATAGATGACACTCGCTTAGCAAAAAATAAGGAGCCATCACTCACGCTACCAAACGAGGGTGGTGACCATTGCGCAGGTTGGTAGACCGGTCTAAGCGAGTAAACCCCGGCGCTCCCGAAGGAGCCCCACGCATGGCCACCATAAAAAACCGAGCCCCGAAAAGAGACTGCATATAGCGGCGCATAACGCTTAGAAAACGGGCTACCAAACCCGATCACTGTTTTTGCAGTGACTGGGAAACGATACAGCCCGCCTCAAGGCGCGTAAGCCGGCGGATTCTGGCGTACGCGTAGGCAACGGCGCAAGGTGTTGTAGCCGTTATGGCGTAACAGTGCGTGTAAGTTAAACGTGCGTGGGTGATGGCGTTTAAAAGCCCCTCACCCTAGCCCTCTCCCAGAGGTAGAGGGGACCGACCGTGGTGTTTGGGAGAGGTACGCCGACGTGTGATTGCGCGGTGCACTCTGGTTGGGAAACGGCTGTCGTTATTTGACCAGTCGTTTTTCTTTGGAAGGTCTGTAGCCGAAATATGAGCTGTAGCATTTGCTGAAATGGCTCGGCGAGACGAAGCCGCACGCGACCAGCACTTCCACTTGCGAAAGCTCAGTATGCTGCAGCAAGCGTCGCGCTTCGGTGATGCGCAATTCCAGGTAATAACGCTGCGGCGTGGTGCCGAGCTGCTCTTTGAACAAGCGCTCCAGCTGACGACGGGATCGGCCGGCGTACACCGCCAGTTGCTCCAGCTCCAGCGGCTCCTCCAGATTGGCATCCATCAGTTTCACCACTTCACGCAGCGGCGCACTGACGCAGAGGTTTTCATCCGGTTTGATCCGGCGGTAGCGCGATTCCTCGAAGGCGAGGATGTCTTCGATACCTTCGACCAACGCCTTGCCGTGCAGGCCTTTGATCCAGTCCAGCGCCATATGGAAAGCCCCGGACGGACTCGAGGCCGTGAGTCGGTCGCGATCGATCACGTAAGGCTCACTGCTGACATGGGTGGCTTTGGCGATCTCGGTCAGCGCCGGGCGGTGTTCCGGGTGGATCGCGCAGCGATAGCCGTCGAGCAATCCGGCGCGGCCGAGAAACCACGAACCGTTCCATAACCCGGCGAGCGAGATGCCGCGCTCCGCTGCGGATCTGAGCAAGCCGATGAACTCATCACTCGCGCGCAGTTCGGTGCGATACCCGCCACACACCACCAGCAGATCCAGCTGCTGAAGCGCGGCTGAATCCAGACGTGCATCGGGGCGGATTACCAGCCCCAGATCACTGATGACTTCGCCGTCGCCCAAGCCAAACGTGCGCGACGAAAACAACCCCGGGCGCAGCAGATTAGTGGTGACAACCGTATCCAGCGCTTGGGTAAACGCCGGCAGTGAAAAATGTTCCAGCAGCAAAAAACCGGTGCGGGTCAGGCGCGTGTCATCCGCGCTTTGCTCATTCAGATAGCGGAGGTTTTTCCCCTTCATGCCTCCGCTGAATTGGCGTCGTTCGATCAAGTTGTGGTCCATCGGTCATGTTGTTATGCGCCGATAGTTGGCTTGATCGGTGAAAGAGTCAATCACGCCTGTGGTGGATGGCGGGTGACGCAGTGACCTGCGCCACCACTGGGGCGATGGCAGCGATACGAATCCAGACTCAAACAGCCGAGAAAAACCCGGCGCCTAAACGTCCCTCGAGACGCCCACACAGCACGTAGTGCTGATAGCCGCTGGAGAACGATCCCTGGGAAATCGCGATCCTGACATCGTCATTCAATCGAAGGTATTGGGCTTCATCAAAGTTCTCTGCGCTGACTTCGCCGGCACGCCCGAGCCGCTCGCTGTCCACCGTGAGACCCTGGCTGGCGAAGTGCTCGAAATCGATGATGCGATTCACCGCGTGGCGCTCCAGCACTCCCTGATTGGGATGCATCGAGTAGATATGCAGGCCTTTATTGGCGCAGCGGTCGCACATGTCGACACAGTTTTTCTGCGTCGATTTGCGCCGCGTCAGTTCTGCAAGCGGCATGTCGAGGTACTTGCCGACCTGATACTCGGTCTGATTGAAGATCGTGCAGCACAGCACCGTGTTGCCATTGCAGTCGATGACCAGCCAGTCATCCTTGAGCGTGCACGCCATCTTGGGAAAGTTCTGGATGACGTTGACGAGATCGTCGTACGGCGGCAGTGCGAGGCGTTTCAGGGTATCAAGGTCGGTAGGCGTGACAGACGGGTCACGCTCGACAATGGCCAGTGTCTTCTCCAGCGGCATCATCACCGAATACCCGGTGGTGAACATGAAGCCAAGACGTTCACTGAACTCGCGCATCAGTGATTCTTCTTCGATGTTATCCAGGTAGCGGTGATAGTAAACATCAACGCGGGTCCTCAGACCGAGGCGCTGTTTGATCTCCTGCAGGGCGATCATGTTTTGTTTTACTACTTCGATATCGCCGCCAACATGGCCCTTTTCGTAGGTCTCCTGGTAAAAACCCGAGAGCGAAATACGGAAGTAACTCGGCTCGGCCATCAAGGCCTTTTCCATATTCTTGGCGAGGTTCAGGTTGGTGCTGATGCCGCTGCCCAGGCCGGCAGCATTGATGACCTCGATAAACTCGCCAATTTTTGGATGAATCAGCGGCTCGGTCCAGTTATAGAGGTAGATCGTGTTGACGCCCTCTGTCTTGGCCTTATCGACAATCTGCTTGAACATGTCGAGCTGCATGGCTTTTTTGAAATTGAGATTTTCCGAGTTGCCCATTGGACAAGACGGGCAGCTCAGATTGCACGCACCGACGATATCGATGTACATATTCATGCGGGTGAAGCTCCTAGAATTGAAAGCCATGCATCTCATCACTACGGGCTTTCAAGTCGCCTGATTGTGTTGGTATTTTGACGGCACTGGCACAGCAGCTAGCAATAACTGCACCACAATGCTGCTACGCCATCAACTCAACGACCCAATCGATGAACACACGCAATTTCAGACTGACATGCCGGTTCGGCGGATACGCGATGTAGAGCGGCATCGGCGCGAGTTTCCAGTCTTCGAACAGCGGCACCAGCTCACCGCGCGCCTCGTGGGCGGCAGACATGTATTTGGGCAGCCATAACACCCCCATGCCCGCCAAACCTGCCGCGAGATAAGCGTTGCCGTCATCGACTGCCAACACGTGACGCCCCTTGATCTGCAGGTTTTCGCTGGCGTTGTGCAAGGCGTACGGTACCGGTCTGCCGGTGCGTGCCCAGAGAAAAGCGACGACCCGATGATGGCTGTCTTCCAGGTCCCGTGGGTGCGCCGGCGTACCGGCACGGGCCAGGTATTGCGGCGCGGCAAACACGCCCAGTTCCAGATCAGCGACCTTGCGCGCCATCAGCGACAGATCCATGAGTTCGCCCCCGCGCACCACGCAGTCGACGTTCTCATCAATGATGTCGACAATACGGTCGCTGACGCCCATGTCGATCTGAATGTCCGGATAACGCGCGTGAAACTCAGGCAGGGCCGGCACCAGAATCAACCGTGCGAACGGACTCGGAACGTCCACGCGCAATCGCCCTTTGGGCAACGCCGCCGCGCCGGGCAGGCTGGTTTCGGCGTCGTCCATATCCGCGAGTAACTTGATCACCCGTTCGTAATAAACGGCGCCATCGGCGGTGACGTTGACCTTGCGCGTGGTGCGATTGAGCAATTTCACCCGCAGCCGCGCCTCCAACTGCTGAACCAGTTGGGTCACGGTGGTCTTGCTCATGTGCAAGGTTTCCGCCGCTTTGGTGAAACTCCCCGCCTCGACCACCCGGGCAAAGGCCTGCATTGCGTCAAAACGGTCCAAGCTGCGACCCCCGATTGTTTGGATTTTACAAACAGTGAACGCCAAGCTTGCGCGTTTATCGGTCAGCTGCAAATACCTAAAGTGGCCCCCATCAACTCACCGATGGAGACACCCCCGATGACTCAGCGCGATGTAGTTTTCCCACCCGCACGACGCACGCTCTATGAACGCCATCGCTACTCGCCGGCGATTCGTTCCAACGGATTCCTGTTTGTCTCAGGGCAAGTGGGCAGCACCGAGGACGGCACGCCCGAACCGGACTTGGAGAATCAGGTGCGCCAAGCCTTCAACAACCTGAATGCGATTCTCACCGAGGCCGGTTGCAGCTTTGACGACGTGGTCGATGTCACCGTGTTCATCGTCGATCCGCCGTCGAAATTCGAGACGATCTGGAATGTCGTGCTGACAGAGTTCTGGGGCGACGCGCCGCATCCGACGGTGACGGCGGTGGGCGTGACGTGGCTGTACGGGTTTGATTTCGAGATCAAGGTGATTGCGAAGCTGCCTGGATCCTGACATGCATCAAACCTGATGCTGCGGCACGCTGCGATCTTTTGATTTTGATTTTAAA